>JAQGLD010000439.1 GCA_028293055.1 Alphaproteobacteria bacterium | reverse complement strand
TGCTCTATCTGCCGCTGCCGTTGACCGCGCGCTGGACGATCCCGGCGGTGTTCGGGGCGCACCTGCTGTTCCGCACGGCCTATGCCCTGGTCAATGTCCCCTATCTGGCGATGTCCGGCCGGATCAGCGCCGACAGCCAGGACCGCGCCCTCGTCGCCGGACTGCGGATGATGTTCGGAACGCTCGCGGTCATCGTGGTCGCGCTGGGGACGGTGCCGATCGGGGGTTGGCTTTCGGGGCAGAGCGGGCGGGCGCAATCCTATTTCGCGGCTGCGGCGGCGTTCGCCATTCTCGGCACCCTCATCCTCATCTTCGTCGGGAAGATGACGGTCGAGGAGTCCGCCGCGACGCCGGAGCCGCCGCGATCGCTCGCCGCCATCTTCGCAAGCCTCGCCGGCAACCGCGCCTTCGTCACCCTCAACCTGGCGATGATGGCAATGATCGTCGGAGTCACCGTGCTCAACAAATCGGTGCTCTATTATTTCAAATATTTCCTGCGCGACGAAACCGGCGGACAGCTCGCTCTGGCTTCGATGGGAGCGATCAGCGGAGTCGCGGTCCCGCTCTGGATCCTGATCTCGCGCAGGACCGGAACCCGCTCGGCCTGGTTCGTCGCCAACGGCGTGGGAGTCGCCGGCCTGGCCCTGTTCGCGCTTGCCAATCCGAAAAGCACGATCGCGATGCAGGTCTTCCTGGTGGTGATGCAGGTGATGATCATCGGACTCAATTTCGTGTTCTGGGCGATGCTTCCCGACACGATCGAATATGGCGAGAAATCGACCGGTCTTCGGGTCGAGGGTGCTGCCTTCGGAGTCGCCGCCTTGCTGCAGCGCGTGTCGATCGGAGTCGCGACGGCGATCCTCGGCCTGGGCTTCGGTGCCTCGGGCTATGTCGCCAATGTCGAGCAGAGCGCTGCGACGCTCGCCGGAATGCGGTCGACGATCGCGCTCGTCCCATTGCTGTTCCTGACGCTGTCGGGAATATTGATGATCCTCAACCCGCTGACCAAGGGCGCTCACGCCAGGATCCTGCGCGACCTCAAGCGCGGCGCGTGACCCAGATCAGCGCACCAGATCGAAGGCGCCGTGGACGCCTTCCGCTTCGGACGAGGGCGCGATCCACAGGTCGAATGTGCCCGGCTCGACGACCGGCTCGAGGGCGCGGCCGACGAACAGCAGATCGCTGCGCCGCAGGGTGAATCGAACGACCTGCGAGCTGCGCGGCGCGAGCCGGATCTTGCGGAAATCCTTGAGCTCGCGAACCGGGCGGGTGATGCTCGCGGCGCGATCCCGAATGTAGAGCTGGACGACTTCCTCTACGCTGCGGTCGCCCTGGTTGGCGATCGTCGCACTGACCGAGAGCGGACCGTCCCAGTCCATCCTGGGGTCGGCCGAAAGATCCGAATAATGGATCCGCCCATAGGTCAGGCCGTGGCCGAAGGGGTAGAGAGCGCGGTTCAGGATGCCGCGGAAATGGGCCTTATAGTCCTGCGGCGCATCGCCAGGGGGGTTGGGCCGTCCGGTCGGCTTGTGATCGTAATGATAGGGCTCCTGGCCGCTCTCGATCGGAAAGCTGACCGGCAGGCGGCCGGAGGGCGAATAATCGCCGAACAGAATGTCGGCAACGGCTCGGCCGGTCTCGCTTCCCAGGAACCAGGTGACGAGGATCGCAGGCGCGTCGCGCACCGCGCCTTCGAGCGCCATTGCGCGGCCGTTGCGGAGCAGGACGACGACCGGCTTCCCGGTCGCCGCCACCGCCTCGGCAAGCGCCTGCTGCGGCGCCGGCAACGTGACCGACGTCCGCGCCTGCGCCTCGCCCGACATCGAGGCGCTCTCGCCTATTGCGAGCAGCACGATATCGGCGGCGCGGGCCGCCGCGACTGCGGCTTCGATGCCGCCGGCCAGCGACGTTTCGACGCCGCAGCCCTGGGTGACGCTGAGCCGAGCCGATCCGCCGAGCTTTTCCTGGATTCCGGTTGCGAGATCGCAGGCCTGGCGATCGTCGCCATAGACGCACCACGTGCCGTTGAGGTCGTGCTGGCCGTCCGCGAACGGACCGATCAGGGCGATGCTTCGCCCGGATTTCGGAAGGGGGAGCAGATCCGCCTGGTTGCGCAGCATCACCACCGAGCGCCTGGCCGACTCGCGGGCAAGCGCCAGGCTGTCCCGGGTGCGGATCCTGGTCCGTTCGCGTTCTGGATGGATGCGGCGAAACGGATCGTCGAACAGGCCGAGCCTGGCCTTGACCTGCAGCACCCGCCGGACCGCCTCGTCGAGCCGCGCCATCGGCACATCGCCCTTTGCGACCAGATCGGGGAGATGGCGGATGTAGAAGCCGCTCTGCATGCTCATGTCGACCCCGGCGAGGAATGCGAGCCGGGTCGCCTCGCGAGCATCGGCGGCGAAGCCGTGGGCGATCAGCTCCTCGTCGCCGGTATAATCGGAGACGACGAGCCCGCCGAATTTCCATTCGTCGCGCAGCACTCCGCGAAGCAGCCATTCATTGGCGGTGGCTGGGATTCCCGAAATCTCGTTGAACGCAGCCATCACCGACACGGCACCCGCGTCGAGCGCGGACTTGAACGGCGGCAGGTAGACCTCGCGCAAGGTTCGTTCGGAGACGTCGACGCTGCTGTAGTCGAGCCCGGATTCGGCCGCTCCGTAAGCGGCGAAATGCTTGGCGCAGGCCATCAGCGAATCGTCGTCGGTAAGCGACCGGCCCTGGAAGCCGCGCACCCGCGCCGCGGCGAAGCGGCGGCCGAGCAGGATGTCCTCTCCGGCACCCTCGATCCCCCTGCCCCAGCGGGCGTCGCGGGCGATGTCCACCATCGGGGCGAACGTCCAGTCGATTCCGGCAGCGCTCGCCTCGACGGCGGCGGCGCGCGCGGTGCGCTCGGCGAGATCCGGCTCGAAACTCGCCGCCTCGCCGAGCGGCACCGGAAAGATGGTTCGAAAGCCATGAATCACGTCTGCCGCGAAGATCAGGGGAATCTTCAGCCGCGACTGGTGGACCGCGACATCCTGCATGCGCTTCGCCATTTCAGCGCCGTTGCCGTTGAACACGCCGGTCAACCTGCCGGATCGGGTCTCGGCGAGTTGCTGGTCGAAGCTGGCATTGCCGGAAGGCGGATTGAGCGCGGTCGCAGCGGAGCCAGCCCAGGCGGCGGCCATGAGGGTCAGCTGTCCGGCTTTCTCCTCGACCGTCATCCGCGCGAGCAGGGCGTCGAGCCAGGCCGGCGATGCGATCGAGTCCGCCGCCAGCAGCAGGGCGCGCGCCGGGCTTCCGGCCCAGGCCGCGACCGTCGCCGCGGCCAGCAAAGCCGCGCGCCGGGACAAAAGATGGTCGATCATTCCGTCTCCTCGGCCTGTTTTATCATTGGGACGATCCTGCCCGATCGAGCTGCGTGCCCCGCCAGGTCGAATGTATTGGCGTGCCCAAGGTAACCGGTTACATAACCGAGATGGAGACGAAGGCAAACGCCGTCCGGTGCCGGCCGGGCGGACGGGGCTGAAGGCCGGACCCGTGGGCGAAGCGACGATACGCGACGTGGCCCGTCGCGCCGGCCTGTCGGTGGCGTCGGCATCGCGTGCGCTCAACGGCCACGTCGTCATGCGCCCCGAGACTCGCGACCGGGTGATCGAGGCGGCGAAGGCGCTCGGCTATGTTCCCCATGCCGGAGCGCGCAGCCTGAGCATGGCCCGGTCCAACGCCGTGGGAGTCGTGCTTCCGGACCTCCACGGCGAGTTCTTCTCGGAAATGGTGCGTGGAATCGACCGCGAGGCGACCGGCCTCGGGCTCCAGATCCTTCTGTCCAACATGCACTCCAATGTCGATCAGGCGGCGCATGCCTTGCGGGCGATGCGCGGCCGGGTCGACGGGCTGCTGATCATGGCGCCCCAGGCCAGTTCGGCGATCCTGATCGATGCCCTCCCCGCGACGCTTCCGGCGGTGCTGATCAACTGCCCGGTCCAAGCCTCGGGCCGTCCGGCTCTGAGGATCGACAACAAGGCCGGAGCGGAGGCCGCGGTCGCGCATCTCATCGCAGGGGGACGGCGCTCCATCGTCCATATTTGCGGCCCCGACGACAATATCGATGCCCAGGAACGCCGCACCGGATTCGTCGACGGCATGCGCCGCCACGCCCCCGGCGCGCCCGCCCGGGTGCTGCCCGGGGATTTTTCCGAGGAGGCGGGAGAGGCGGCCGCCCGTGCGATCCTGGCCGGCGGCGAGCGGGTCGACGCGGTCTTCGCGGCCAACGACATGATGGCGATCGGATGCCTGCAGACCCTGCGCTCGGCCGGAGTGGCGGTCCCGGAATCGGTCGCGATCGTCGGCTTCGACGATGTGCCGCTGGCGCGCTATTTGTCGCTGACCACGGTGCGGGTCCGGGTCGCCGAGATTGGCGGCCGCGCCTTGCTCCGCCTCAATCAATTGCTCGCCAACAAGGACTCGCCGGACAACAGCCTCGAGTTGCACATTCCGGACCTGGTGATCCGGGGCACGACACCCAATCCGAATCGGAACGATTCATGATCAACCGACGCAACCTGATCGCCGGAGGCGCGACGCTCGCCACCGGAGCGATCGCCGAGGCGCGCACGCGGCGGGCGACGGCGCTGCAACTGCCGGGCCGGTCGCTGCCGCCCTTGTTCGACGATATCGAGGCGCGCACCTTCCGCTACTTCTGGGACACCGCCAATCCGCGCAACGGACTGGTGCCGGACAATTGGCCGAATCCGAATTTCTGCAGCATCGCTGCAGTGGGCTTCGCGCTGACCGCCTATCCGGTTGGGATAGAAAGCGGCTGGATCACGCGGGCGCAGGGACGCGCGCGGACGCTGGCCACGCTTCGATTCTTCCACGATGCGCCGCAGGGCGACACACCGACCGGCACCACCGGCCATCGCGGCTTCTTCTATCATTTCCTCCATATGGACAGCGGCCTTCGTTACCAGCAGGTCGAGCTTTCGAGCGTCGACACCAGCCTGCTGTTCGGCGGCATATTGTTCGCCGGCGCCTGGTTCGACGGCGACCATCCCGACGAGCGCGAGATACGCACGCTTGCGCAGGCGATCTACGAGCGGGCCGACTGGCCCTGGTTCCAGCGCGGCCAGAAGGCGATCTCGATGGGCTGGCATCCCGAGAAGGGGTTCATCGCGCGCAACTGGGACGGCTATAACGAAGGCATGCTGGTCTATGTGCTGGCGCTCGGATCGCCGACCCACCCGGTCGCGGCCGACGCCTGGCAGGCCTGGACGGCGCCTTATGATCGCTTCTGGCGCGGCGAGGGGAGCACTCGCCATTTGGCCTTTGCGCCGCATTTCGGACACCAGTACAGCCATATGTGGATCGACTTCCGCGGCATCAGGGACGCTGCCATGCGCGCGGCGGGAATGGACTATTTCGAGAATAGCCGCCGCGCGACCTGGGCGCAGCGCGCTTATGCGATCGCCAATCCGATGGGCTGGGACGGCTATTCCGCCGACATCTGGGGCCTGACCGCATGCGTGGGCCCGGCCGATCTGGAGCGCGAGTTCAACGGCAGGATATGCAAGTTCCACGGTTATGCCGCGCGCGGCCCGATCGCCTTTCCCGACGGGCTCGACGACGGCACCCTCGCTCCGACCGCTGCGATCGGCTCGCTCGCCTTCGCGCCGGAAATCGTCGTGCCCGCGGCGCTAGCGATGCATCGCAGCTATGGTCCGCGCATCTACCAAAGTTACGGCTTCGTCGATGCCTTCAATCCGAGCTTCCGCTGGACCGACGTCGCCCTCCAGACCGGTTCGGTCGATCGCGACAAAGGATGGTCGTCCGATTCCTATCTCGGCATCGACCAGGGCCCGATCCTCGGGGCGATCGCCAATTATCGAAACGATTTCATCTGGTCGGCGATGCGCAATTCCCCGCCGATTCGCCGCGGCCTCGAGCGCGCCGGATTCAGCGGCGGCTGGCTTGCGACGCCTGCTTCATCTCGAGCACCGGGCTGAGCTTCGACACCCCGCTTTCGTTGAATGCCTCGATCGCCACATAATAAGCCTGGCCGACATTGAGCGCGCGCAGGGCCAGGTCCGAGCGGTTCGCATGGGCCGCGTCGCGCGCGAAGACCTGATAGGTCAGGGTCAGCCGGTCCGGCCTGATCCCCCAGCGGACATTGTAGCCGACTGCGCCGGGGACCGGCCGCCAGCGGACATCGGCATTGCGAGCATCGGCCTCCCGAACGGCCGCGAGCCCGCCCGGCGCGGCGGGCGGAGATCCGTCGGCGGCGCCGAAGATTCGAAGGTCGCTGATCGCCAGCGTCGCAGCGCCGACATGGCCATGGACGTAGCGGACGAAGCGCGCGCGAACCGGGCGCGGAAGCTCGAAATAGGCGTTGGGCCGATCGCGCCGCTCCGTTCCGGTCGCGGCCAGCGGCGACCATGTCCGGCCGTCCGCCGAATATAGCAGGGCAAATTCGGTGTAGACGTCCGGAGCGTCGGCGAAGCGGCCCGATCTGTAGTCGGCATAATCGACCTGCACTGCGCGCAGCGTCCTGAGGCCGCCGAGATCGACGGTCAGGGTCTCGCCGGGTCGGTTCGAGGACGCTACCCAGAAGGTGCGTGGATTCTCGTCGGTGACATTGCGGGCGCCGAACGTGCCGAGGGTCGAGGAAGCAGTCGCCGGCTTTAGGTAGGAAAGCAGCATCCAGCCGGTGAACAGGCTTTCCGGATCGGCGGCCGGCCCTTCCGGCACATAATGCGGAAAGTCGCCGAAGCGGGTCGAAACGCGCATCTCTCCGTCCGCCTCGAACTTCGCCGGGAAGATCGCGATCCGGCGCTCGAAGGTCCAGTTATAGCCGATCCACGGAGTTCCGCTGTTCCACCAATTGCCGTGGAGGTCTCGGAAGGTCGAGCCGTGGCCGGCGCCTTCGACGAAGCCGCCTGGCTTGTACGCGACCGGATTGTAGGGGGCGTAGGTGAACGGGCCGAGCGGCGAATCCGAGACATAGGTGCCGTTGGCATAGGCATTATATTCGGTGCCCGGAGCGGCATATTGCAGATAGTAGCGGCCGGCGACCTTGGTCATCCAGGCGCCCTCGACGAATGGCTTGACCGGAATGCCGTCGGCTCCCGTACCGCTATGATCGCGGCCGAACCGCTCCCATCCGTGACGGGCGGGGTCGAGCCCGAAGAGCGGCTTCGGCTGGCCGCGATAGGCGAGCGCCCGCTCCGGATCGAGCTCGATCCCGTAGATCGGAAAGACATTGGACGATCCCCAGTAGAGGTACCACCTGCCGTCATCGTCCTTGAACAAGGCCGGATCCCAGGGCCCCGGGCCGATCTGGCCCGGAGCGATTCGATCCTCGAGGCCGGGACGGACCGCGCCGGGCAGTTCGGGCGTCCGGCGGGTGAGGAATTCGAGCTTGCCCGAGGCGGGATCGTCGCTGACCAGGATCGCGCCCGGCTCCATCGCCGCAGGCTTGAGATAGAGCCGCTCGCCGTCGGACCAGGCGGCCGGTGCAACCACGCCCTCGAACGGCCAGCGGCTCGGCTTGACGAATGTCCAGTCGACCAGGTTGGTGGACCGCCAATAGCCGTCGGCCAGCGTCTCGAAGAGATAATAAGCGCCCTTGTGGACGACGATCGCCGGATCGGCGCCGGTCCGGTAGGAAATGCCCTGGTTCCGCTCCTCCCAATTGTAGCGGTAATCGATGTCGATCGGGTTGGCGTAGGTGTGGCGTTCGGCGTGTGCGGCAGTGGCAAGTGCGAGAGTCGATACGACGAGCCCAAGTGAGATTTGCAGTGCCGAATTCCTCCCTGGAGGGGAGGGGGACCGCGCGTTGCAGGCGCGCGGTGGAGGGGTTTGCTCGGCTGCAGGCCCCTCCACCGCCCTTCGGGCGGTCCCCCTCCCCTGCAAATGCAGGGGAGGAATAAGGCGGGCGACCAGCATGGCTAATTCCCCCGGACGAAGAGGTTGGCGGTAAGGCGGCCGGTGGCCGGATCGTCGCTGAAATTCATGCCCGGTGGAATCACCCCGCTGTGCAGCAGCCGGCCCTGATAGACGATCAATCGGTCCGGAACGGCTTCGATCAGGCCGATCTGTTCGAACGCGGCGGTGGAGCCGTTGGTGTAACCGGCCAGGCCAGCGCTTTCGCGCCTGGCGTGGGCCACGAAACGATCTAGATTGGCTGGTTCGATCGTCTCGATTCCGGTGGAACGGTGGCGGTAGAAAGAGGTGCCGGTGCCCGGCGTGTCGCTGAGATAATGAAGCACCGCGAGATAGTTCGGATCGGAGGAATCGAAATGCGGCGCGCGCTGTTGCGCAAGCAGAGCCTCCGGCCGCGCGGTGACCATCGAGAAGCTCGCCTCGAGCAGGTCGAAAGAGTCGCAGCCGAAGCCGCCGCCGATAAAGGGGGCGGCATCGGTCAGGGTCCG
>JAQGLD010000419.1 GCA_028293055.1 Alphaproteobacteria bacterium | reverse complement strand
TCGCCGGCCTGCTCGACAGCCAGGCCGAAAGGGTCGCGACCGCCTATCGCCGCCACGGCCTGATGCTGAGCTTCCGGGTCGATCATGGCGAATGGCCGACCCTGGTGATGCGCAAGCGCAAGGCGCTGGGCTGGCGTTAGGACTATCCTCCCCATCGAAGATGGGGAGGGGACCCATGCGAAGCATGGGGGAGGGGTAGCTGCCGTAGAAGCTGAGGGTCTGTCACGCGACGGTGAAGGCCTTCGCTATTTACCCCTCCACCACATTTCATGTGGTCCCCCTCCCCCCGCTTCGCGCGGGGAGGTCAGGAGGCGGCTGCCACGATCGCGTTCCAGCCGGCTTCGTCGATGACCTCGATGCCGAGCTCCTGGGCCTTCTTGAGCTTAGAGCCGGCGCCCGGCCCTGCAATCAGCAGATCGGTCTTGGCCGAAACCGAGCCCGACACCTTGGCGCCGAGCGCTTCGGCCTGGGCCTTGGCCTCGTCGCGGGACAGGGTCTCGAGGCTTCCGGTGAACACAAGGGTCTTGCCCGACACTGGCGATTCACGAGTCTGCCAGACCACATCCTGCGGCTCGACCCCGGCGGCGAGCAGATCGTCGACGACCTCGACATTGTGCGGCTCTTCGAAGAAATCGAGCAGGGCGTTGGCGACCTCGGGGCCGATATTCGGAGTGTCGACGATGGCCACCACCGCCTTGTCGCGGCGGACGAGATGCTTGCGCTCGTCCTCGCCGAGCACTGGCTGGATTTCCTCGCGCGCGGCAAGCGCCTGGCCGATCATCCCGCGCAGGCGGGCGAGCGATCCGTAGCGCCGAGCGAGATCGCGCGCGGTGACCTCCCCGACATGGCGGATTCCGAGCGCATAGAGGAAGCGGTCGAGCGGCGGCCGCCGCCGCGAATCGATCGCGGCGAGAAGATTGTCGACAGAGGTCTCGGCCCAGCGCTCGCGGCCAAGCAGCTTTTCCCGATTGTCGCGCAACCGGAAGATGTCGGCCGGCGAAGCGAGGATCTCGTCTCGGAAGAAGCTCTCGATATGGACGATCCCGAGCCCCTCTATGTCCAGCGCATGGCGGCTGACGAAGTGGCGCAGCCGCTCGACGCGCTGGGTGGGGCAGATCAGGCCGCCGGTGCAGCGTATGTCGACCTCGCCTTCCTCGCGCACCGCCTCCGATCCGCATTGCGGACAATGGTCCGGGAAATGGAAGGCCGGCCGCTCGACCTCGGGGGTGAGATTTTCGAGGACCTGCGGAATCACGTCGCCTGCGCGCTGGATCAGCACCCGGTCCCCCACTCGGACTCCGAGCCGGGCGATCTCGTCGGCATTATGGAGGGTGGCGTTGGTGACGGTGACTCCGCCGACGCTGACTGGAGTCAGCCGGGCGACCGGAGTCAGCTTTCCAGTGCGGCCGACCTGGATGTCGATCGCCTCCAGGACGGTTTCCGCGCGTTCGGCGGGGAATTTGTGGGCAAGGGCCCAGCGCGGCGCGCGGGCGACCTGACCGAGCCGGCGCTGCCAGTCGAGGCGGTCGACCTTGTAGACAACTCCGTCGATGTCGAAGCCGAGATCGGCGCGCTTCCTCTCGATGCCGCGGTAGAAGGCGAGCAGGCTGCCGAGATCGCAGAAACGCTCGAGATCCTCCGAAAGGGGAATTCCCCAGGATTCGATTGCCCGCATCACTCCGATCTGGCTGTCCGCCGGCAGGGCCGAAGCCTCGCCCCAGCCGTGGGCGTAGAAGCGTAACGGCCGTGCCGCGGTGATCGCCGGATCCTTCTGCCGGAGCGAGCCGGCGGCGGCATTGCGCGGGTTGGCGAAGATCTTGCCGCCGGCTTCGGCCTGGCGGGCGTTGAGCGAGGCGAAATCCGCCTTGGACATGTAGACCTCGCCGCGCACCTCGAAGATGTCGGGCGCATCGCCCTTCAGCTGCTGCGGAATCTCGGCGATGGTCCGGACATTCGGGGTCACATCCTCCCCGACCGATCCGTCGCCGCGTGTAGCGGCGAGAACGAGCCGGCCGTTTTCATAGCGCAGCGAGCAGGAGAGGCCGTCGATCTTGGGCTCGGCGGTCAGCGCGACTTCCTCGTCTTCGCCGAGCCGAAGGAAGCGCCTCACGCGGCCGACGAAATCCGCAACTTCCTCGTCCGAAAATGCATTGTCGAGGCTGAGCATCGGCAGCGCATGGGGGACCTTGGCGAGCGGTCCTTCGGGTGCCGCTCCGACCTGGCGCGACGGGCTGTCGGCTCGGACGAGGTCGGGGAAGAGCCGCTCGAGTTCGGCATTGCGGCGAACGAGCGCGTCATAGTCCGCATCGCTGATCTCGGGTGCGTCTTCGCCATGATAAAGCCGGTTGTGGTGCGCGATCTCGCCGGCGAGGCGCTGGAGTTCAACCGCTGCCGCGCTCTCGCTCAGCTTTTCAGGCGAAGCATTCGGCAAGAAATATCTCCAGGCTCTTCCACGACCGCTCGGCGGCCAGACGATTATGGGGAATGTCGGTGTCGGGATCGCCGAGATGGGTGAAGCCGTGAACCGCGCCGCCATAAGCGTGGGCCTGCCAGTCGCAGCCGGCCTTGCTCAGCTCCTCGCCGAGCGCGACGACCTGCTCCGGCGGCACCGAAGCGTCGGCCCAGCCATGGTAGACCGCGACGCGCGCCGTGATTCGCGGGCAGGCGATATTGTCCGGCGGAGTGAGCAGGCCGTGGAAGCTGGCCACGCCCCTCAGGACGGCGCCGGACCGGGCCAGGTCGAGCACGCACAATCCGCCGAAACAGAATCCGATCGCGGCGATGCGGTCCCGGTCGATCTCCGGTTGCGCTCGCGCGGTCTCGAGCAAGGCCGCCATACGCTCCTGAAGGAAGGCGCGATCCTCGCGGAACGGAGTCATCAGCGCGAATCCGGACTCCCGGTCGGTCCCCCTCCGACCCTTTCCATAGAGATCGCAGCCAAAGCCGACATAACCGAGCGCCGCGAGCCGCTCGCCGACCTTCTCGTCGCTTCCGTCCAGGCCGAGGAAATTGGGAAAGATCAGCACGCCCGGCCGCGGCGAAGCGCCAGCCTCGGCGCTGACGAACCCCTCCAGCACCACGTCGCCGTGACGGCTTTCCAGCTTGCGTGTCTCGATCATGCAGCCTCCAACAAACGTACCGCCTGCGCGCGCGCCTCGTCGGTCACCTGCGCTCCGGACAGCATGCGGGCAATCTCCTCGCGTCGGCGCGCACTATCGAGGCTCTGGACTCCGGTTCGGGTGACCAGGCCTTCGTGGCTCTTCTCGATCAGGAAATGGGCATTGCCGCGCGCTGCGACCTGGGGGCTGTGGGTGACGACGAGCAATTGCGCGGTCTCGGCGAGGCGGTGGAGCCGCTCTCCGATCGCGCTCGCGACCGCGCCTCCGACGCCGCGGTCGATCTCGTCGAAGATCATCGTCGTTGCTCCGCCGCGTTCGGCGAGCGCGACCTTGAGCGCGAGGATGAATCGCGAGAGCTCGCCGCCGCTGGCGATCTTGATCAGCGGACCGAACGGCGCACCGGGATTGGTCGAAATCTCGAACTCGACCCGGTCGCGGCCGGAAGGCGACCAGCCGCTTTCGGGCAAGGTCTCGACGGCGGTCCGCAGCCGCGCGGTGTCGAGCTTGAGCGGGGCCAGTTCGCCCGCGACCGCCGTGTCGAGGCGGGCGGCGGCGGCGCGGCGGGCCTCGCTGAGCTGTTCGGCGGCGTCGGCATAGGCTTTTCGAGCGGCGTCGGCAGCGGCCTCGAGCTGGGCGATGCCTGCATCGCCGGCCTCGATCCGGTCAAGCCGGCCGGCCAGTTCGTCGCGGAGCGCGGCGAGGCCATCGGGATCGACCCGATGCTTGCGGGCGAGCGCGCGCAGTTCGAACAACCGTATCTCGGCGGCTTC
>JAQGLD010000183.1 GCA_028293055.1 Alphaproteobacteria bacterium | reverse complement strand
CGGAGTTCCGATCAAGCTCGGGGCCGCGACTGCGATTCCCACCGATATGATGCTGAGCACGCCGACGACGATCAGCACCCAGCCGATCAGGACGACATAGACAGGTCTTGCGGCCATTTGACTTTACCCCTTTCGCCACTGGTAGCTGCGGCGGGGGGGCGGAGCAATCGTCGCGAATCAGAATCGCTTGAGCAGCCGATCGACGCTTTCATCGGCGGTGGCGGGCTTGCCGTTCTCGCAACCGACTTCGTCCTCCAGCCTGGAGCGTATCGTCTCGATCTGCTGCTCGGTGAGATGCTCGATGCCGATGAATTGCTCGCGGGCCTGGTCGAGCGCCCGCAGCAGCTCGTCGAGCTTGGCCTGCATCGCCGCGCCGTCGCGATTCTGGCTGTTCTGGATGAGGAAGACCATCAGGAAGGTGATGATCGTGGTCGCCGTGTTGACGATCAGTTGCCAGGTGTCGGAATAATGAAAGATCGGCCCCGTCGCGCCCCAGATCAATATCAGGCCGGCCGCGATCATGAACGTGATCGGCTGACCCGCCGCGGTTGCGATTCGGGTCGCGCATGAGGTGAAAAAGCGTTCCAACATACGGCCTCCTGCCGATCATATCGGGTCTGTAACGCTTTCACAGACTGCGAAGTGCCGGAATCGCGACCTGGTGACTCAGATGTAATGAACTCGATTCGCCCCCAGGCGTTGATCTCCGGTGCCGCTGGTAAGCTCGTCAGCCGTCGATTCAGTCGATTACGATCCGGAGAGCCGGATTCTCCACATCCGTTACAAGCTTGGCGATCGCTACAGCTATTTCGAAGTGCCGGGCGAGGCGTATCGGCAATTGCTCGATGCGCCTTCGATCGGCGCCTTCGTCAATCGGCGGATCAAGCCGAACCACGAATTCGTCATCGAGCGGCGCCGCCGCCGTTTCCGACCCTGATGCCGTCGACAATCATCCAGTCGATCCACTATCGAACGGAGCTGCGAGAGCTGGACGTGCTGTTCACCACCGGCCGGCGCTACATCTATCGCGATGTCCCGCTGGAGGCTGCCGAGGCCTTCCGCACGGCGCGGATCAAGGGCCGCCACTTCAACAGCCGGATACGCGGCCGCTACGGGTTCAGCGAGGTGCCTTCCTAGGCGCCGCAGACTCGGACTGCAGGGATGGCGAGACGCCGCATTTCGGCATGCCGAGCTGGACCATCTCGTCGCAGCGCCGGGCTTCAGCGTCTCCGGCCGGAGCGATGAAGACCGCCCAGTCGCCGCTGTCGGTGCAATGAGCGGTCCACAAGGCGTAATTCTTGTATGGCTGCTGGAATCCGCCGGCATCGACGCTCTTGCAATGGTGGCCGCTGTCGACGATCACCCGGCGCAGGCCGATCGCTCGATAGAGGGCGTCGCCCCCCTTGAGCTGGTCCGAAACCGGATTGGCGATCACCACTTTCGTGACATCCTGCTGCTGCTGCGAACCGTTGTCGCCGCATGCACAGAGCGGCAGCGAAAGCGCTGTCGCAAACATCATCTTCAGCATGGGACACTCCTTCACAGGCGATAACAATGCAGGTCCGCCGGGGGTTTCCTCAGCCTATCGCCGCGGCAAAGCCCTCATTACCGACGAACGCCAGCCGATCCACTCCGGACCGCTTCACCGCTGCGAGCAGGCGGTCGAAATCCTCATAACGCGCGAGGCCGTCGGAGCGAAGGCGCAGCAAGGCGTCGGGGTGATCGCGATGCATCGCTCCTAGGCGGTCGGGCAGTGCGGACTGCGCGAGCGGGGCGCCGTCCCAGCTCAACCGGCCGGCCTGATCGAGCGCCAGTTCGTGGATCTCGGGCTTGGTCACCACCGCGGCACCGTTCGGCAGGTCGACCCTGACCTTGTGCGTCGCGATCGGGATGGTGACGATGAACATGATCAGCAGGACCAGCATGACGTCGATGAGGGGCGTCGTGTTGAGGGTCGAGATCGGCATTTCTGCCGCGGCGGGGAAGCTGGCGATGCGGCGGCGGCTCTGCATGACTCTCTCCTTGGTCGCGATGTAATATCATAACACGAATTATGGCCTGCCAGCAATGGAGTTCCCGTTCAATCTTCGGTGAGGATGTACCAGCCGTGGTCGCCGCCCGATGCGGACCGGCGCGCCATGACATTGCCGCTGCTGCCGAAGGGCTTGCCGCCCTTGAACCTCCCGGTGATCATGACCGGAATCTGGACATAGGCGAAACCGTCTGCCTCGACCGGCTGCGACGGTGCTCCGACCAGGACGCTGTACCGCTCATAGCCCGCGAAATTGGCGGCGAACCGCTCTTCGGTGACCCGGCCTGGGGTACGCAGACGGTAGGCGGAAGCATAGTCGCCCGCTGCAATCAGCGCATAATAATGGCGAAGTGCATCCGCGGCGGCCTTGCCGGAGCGGCGGTCCGCTTCAGAAACAGGGGGCTGGGCGGGCACGGCCGGGACCTTGGCCTTGGCCTTGGGCACCGGTGGCGGCTCGGATTGCCGGCCGCAAGCTGTGACCAGGCACAAGGCGAGGAAGGGAAGGGACCGCCGCATGACCTGTCCTTAGCCGTTCGTGCGCCTCAGGCAAAAGCCGCCATCGGCCCGGTTCGAAACAACCCCGTCGATCTCATCCCGGCGTTCGACGCACTAAGCGGTCATTCGGGTCTGGGTGCCGTGAACCAGATCGGTCGCGCGCTCGTAGCTCATCGGCCGGCCGAACAGATAGCCCTGGATCTGGTTGACCCCGAGGTCGCGCATGCGGGTGAAATCATCCGCGGTCTCGACGCCTTCGGCGGTCACGGTCATCCGAAAACTCTTCGCAAGGCTGACGATCGACTGGATGATCGCGACGGTCTCGCGATTGTTCGCCGCCTCGCGGACGAAGCTGCCGTCGATCTTCAGCTTATGGAAGACGGCCTTGTTGAGATAGCCGAGCGACGAATAACCGGTGCCGAAATCGTCGAGCGCGATTCCGACGCCGAGCGAACGGAGCCGCTTGAGCACATCGACCGCGCCATGGCTGTCGCCGAGGAAGACGGATTCGGTCACCTCGAGCTCGAGCCGGTTGGCCTTGAGCTTGTACTTGGCGAGCGCTTCCGCAACCGTGTTCGGAAGCGCCGGCAGGATCAGCTGGCGCGCCGACAGGTTGAGCGCGACATTGATATAGTCCGGCCAGGAGGCGGCGGCGCGCGAGGCCTCGTCGATCACCCAGTCGCCGAGCGGCATGATCAGCCCGGTATCCTCGGCGAGCGGAATGAACTCGGCAGGAGATACCATGCCGCGGGTCGGGTGATGCCAGCGGATCAGCGCCTCGAAGCCCATCAGGCTCTGGTCGGCGGCATTGATCAACGGCTGATAATCGAGGCGGAACTGCTTGAGCGTGATGGCGAGGCGCAGATCCTGCTCCATCCGCAACCGGTCCTCGGCCTGGTTCTGCATGTTCGCGCTGAAATAGCAGCACGTGCCGCGGCCTTCGCCCTTCGCCTGGTAGAGCGCGAGATCAGCCTTCTGGATGAGATCGTCGACGCTCTGGCCGTCGATCGGTCCGAAGGCGCAGCCGATCGAGACTCCGATGCGGATCTCGGCCTTGTCGATATGATAAGGCTCGGCAACGGCCGAGATGATCCGCCGGGCGAGATCCTCGACCTTCTTGCGGCTCTGGGCGTCACGAATGACGATTGCGAATTCGTCGCCGCCCATCCGGCCGACATGGCCGAGCTCGCCGACTTCCTTGACCAAGCGTTGCGACACGCTTTTGAGCACCGCATCGCCCTTGGGGTGACCGAACGTGTCGTTGACCGGCTTGAAGCCGTCGAGGTCGAGGAACATGATCGCGCAGGGGCAATGACCGGACTGCGACGCCGACAGCGCCTCGCCGAGCAGCTGGCGGACCCGGCTGCGGTTGGGCAGGCCCGAGAGCACGTCCATATTGGCGAGATTGGTCAGGCGCTCCTGGGTCTTGCGGACCTCGGTGATGTCCGAGCCGACCCCGCGGAAGCCCTGGAACTGGCCCGCCATGTCGATGATCGGATCTCCGGCGAGGCTGATCCAGCGCGTGCCGCGCCGGGTCTTGATCTCCATCTCGAGGCTGGCGAAAGGCTGGCGCGCGAGCAAGGTGCGGCCGAGCGCGCTGTTGCCGCCGAGCGTCGCCGGGAGCGAGTGGCCGATCAGCTGGTTCGCCGAGCGGCCGAGCAAAGCGGTCATCCGCGAAGAGATGTAGACGACCCGGTTCTCGGCATCGACCTGCCAGAGCCAGCCGACCCCACGATGCTCATATTCCTTGAGCAGGAGGTGGGCCGATTCCCATTCCGCGCGGATCCGGGCGATCGACTGCAGCTCCTGGAAGGTCCAGCGGGTGAGGCGGGCGACTCCGAAGATCGCGGAAGCGGCGACTCCGATGATCGTCGCCCCCATCTTCGGATCGAGCGTCGGGCTTGCCAGATAATAAGAGATGCACAGCGCCGCCGTCATCGTGACGATCCAGGCGAACGCCGCCGCAGGTTCGGAGGCCAAAGCGATCGCGGCCAGGATCATCAGCCCGATCGACCCTCCAATCACCACCTGCGCCTCATGTGTCTGGGTGGCGAAGGCATAAGCCGGCAGAGCGACCCAGATCGCAGCGATGGCGACCGCTTCGATGATTCCGCGAATCGGCGCCCGGCCCTCGGCGGAGCGGCTGCCGGCGGCGGTGCCGTCGCGCATCGCCTGGCGATAATAAAAATAGTTGGCGCCGCCGACCGCGACGACCCAGAAGGCGATCAGCTCGGGCCGGACGCTGCCGAGCATCGCCCACGCGCTGAGCAGGGCAGCGCCGACTCCCGAGATCGAGAAGAAGGGTGCGAACAGGCCGCGGGTGCGCGCCTGGCCGTTATGGAGATGGGCTTCGCGAAGCCGCTGGCTTCCCGCGTCTGCGCCGATACCCTCGGCCAGATCGGCAGCATCTCCGTCGTGCTGGTCCGCCTCTGTCTGTACGGGGCTGTGATACATGGAATTCCTGCGCATCCGACCGAAGTTGCCTCGTCTACGCGCAAGGTTTTTATGGAGTGTTAAAGATAATCTCCGCAGTGACGAAAGTGGCTCGCGGGCTCAGCAATTCTCGTATTTCCAGTTGCGTCTCTTGCCCTCGGCCATCCATTCGACCGCCTGGGCGACCCGCTTGGCCCGGGTCTCCGGACGCTTGGCCTCGACCACCCATTCGACATATTCGCGGCGGCAGCTCGGCGGAAACGAATCGAACGTGGCAGAAGCCGCCGGGGAAGAAACGAGCGCCGCACGCAGATCGTCGGGAGTCTCCGGCGCTGGCTTGGGCGGATTCTTGGGCTTGCGGGGGGCTCGGCCGGCATCGAGCACAGCGGCGGCCTTGCGGATCAGCCCGCCGAGCGTGGCGGCGTCGGGCAGGTCGTCCAGCGACTCGATCCGCCCGAACTGACCCATGGCGTCATGCTCCGCTCCGGTCTTGCCGACCACCTCGCTGCTCCGCCAGAATCCGAAGGCCGCATGGGCCTTGAACGCAGCCATGTTGGCGAGAATCTGGCCTTTGTAGGTAAAGTTCGGCATGCCCCATTTGATCGTCTCCTCGACCTCCGGACAGGCGGCGTGGATCGCTTCGCGAAGATATTGGAGGATCGGCCGCGCGAAGTCCGGCTTGGCGGCGATATAGGCATCGATCCGCGGATCCTGTGTCATTGCACTCATCCCCTCAATCGTCATCCCGGCCGAAGCCGGAATCTCAGGCCGGACGGGGCACTGCGGTCTGCACGAGATCCCGGCCACCGTCACTCCGCGGCCAGCAAACTCTCCGCCCCGCCGAGATCCACGCTGACCAGCCGGCTTACCCCCTTCTCGACCATGGTCACACCGAACAACCGATGCATCCGGCTCATCGTCACCGCATTATGGGTGACGATCAGATAGCGGGTCTCGGTCTCGCCGGTCATCCGGTCGAGCAGGTCGCAGAATCGCTCGATATTGGCGTCGTCGAGCGGCGCGTCGACTTCGTCGAGCACGCAGATCGGCGCCGGGTTGGTCAGGAACAGGCCGAAGATCAGGGCGACCGCGGTCAGCGCCTGCTCGCCGCCCGAAAGCAGGGTCAGGGTCGACAGGCGCTTGCCCGGAGGCTGGGCCATGATCTCCAGCCCGGCCTCGAGCGGATCGTCGGATTCGATCAGCTCGAGATGCGCTTGCCCGCCCTCGAACAGGGTGGTGAACAGGCTTCGGAAATGGCGATCGACCGTCTCGAAGGCTGCCAGCAGCCGCGCCCGCCCTTCGCGGTTGAGGCTTCCGATCGAGCCGCGCAACCGGTGGATCGCCGTTCCGAGCTCCTCGCGCTCGGCCTGGCTGGTGGTGCGTCCCTCGTCGAGCTCGGCCAGCTCGCGCTCGGCGACCAGGTTGACCGGGCCGATACGCTCGCGCTCTCCCATCATCCGCTCGTGCCGGGACGATTCTTCGCCAGCGGCCGCAATTCCGGTCTCGTCGAAGCTGAGCCGCTCGGGGAGCAGAGGCGGTGGGCATTCGAACCTTTCGCCCGAAATCCGCCCCATCTCGATCCGCCGCATCTCGTGATTCTCGTGGCGGGCGACCGCACCGGCGCGGGCCTCGCGGGCGGTGGCCAGCGCCTCGCCTATCTCGGCGAGCTGCGCTTCGTGGCGGCGAAGCTCGGCTTCACCCTCGCGCTCGGCGGCGGCGGCCGCCTCGGCCTGCTTCGCCGCCTCGGCGACCTCCTCCTCCGCCTCGGCGATGGCGGTGGCGATCCTCGCCGGGGCGTCGGCGAGCTTTTCAGCTTCGGCCTCGGCTTCGGCGATCCGCCGCGCCATGTCGGCCTGCCGCTTGTCGGCGTCGGCGCCGCGCCGCCGCCAGTCCTCGATCTCCTGGCGCGCGGCGTCCCCGCGCTGGCGGTCCGCGCCGACCGCGCGCGCGTGGGTTGCCGCCTCCGCCCGCACCTCCGCGAGGGCCTGCTGGGCGATCTCGGCCTTGCCGCGAAGCTCGGCCACCATTGCCTCGGTCGCGGCAGCGTCGGGCAAGGCCGCGACGACGCCCTCGGCCTCGGCGAAACCCCGGTCCGCTTCCTGGACGTCCTGGCCGGCCTGCTCGACTCGCTCGGCGAGGCCGGTGCGGCGAAGCTCGAGCCGCTCGATCTCGACCTTGGCGACATCTTCGGCCCGCGCCGAATCGCGGATCGCCGCGCTGGCTTCGGTCTCGCTGCGCCGCGCCGCGTCGGCCGCAGCGCGCGATTCGGACATTGAGGCGAGCGCAGCCTCGATCCGCTGCTGGGCCTGCTGGGCTGCGGCCGAAGCGGCGGGAAGGGCGGTCTGGATCTCGGCCAGCCGGTTGACTCGGATCAGCCGTTCGGCGGCGGCAGCGCCGACTCCGGTCGCGACGAATCCGTCCCAGCGGCGAAGCCGGCCGTCGAGCGTGACCAGCCTCTGACCGACCTCGAGGGTTTCGCCGCGATCGGCGTCGACCACTCCGATCTGCTCGAGGCGGCGGGCGAGCGCCGCGGGGGCCTGGACATGGTCGGCGAGCCGGCCGCAGCCCTTCGGCAACGGCGGGTCGGATTCGGTCGAGGCTGCTCCGGTCCAGCGCCGCGTCGCATCTCCGTCGAGCGCGGCCTCGAGATCGTCGCCGAGCGAGGCTGCCAATGCGCGCTCATAGCCGGGCTCGGCGCGCAGATGGTTGATCGCCCGGTCTCCGCCCGAGCTCTCGACCGCCTTGATCAGCGCCTTGGCTTCCGATTCGAGCGCGGTCAGCGCCGCCCGCGCCGAGGCATTCGCGCTCTCGGCCGAATCGCGTGCGCCGGCGGCCTGCTGGCGGCGCACCTCGGCCGCGGCGATCGCCTGTCCGGCCGCCTCGAGCCGGGCTTCGGCCTGCTCCCGGGCGAGCCGGGCAGCGGTGAGCGTCTCGAGCAGGGGCGCCTCGCTTCCGAGTGCCTTCATCTGCTCCTCGATCCGGGCGGCTTCGATCCGCGCGCGGGCGAGCTTCGACCGCGCCGCCTCGAGCGCCGATCGGGCGACCCGGGCGCCGGCCTGTTCGGCGGCCTGGACCGCTCGGGCGCGGCCGAGCTCGGCTTCGGCTTCCCGGGCCGCATCCTCGAGCGAGACGGTGCGGCTGTCGATCGTGCCCCGCGCCGCCTCGGCGGCAGCGAGGCGCGCCGCAATGTCGCTCAATTCCTGCTCGAGCCGCGCCAGGGCCGCCTGCGCATCCTCGCGCAACGCGGCCTCGCGGGCGCGGTCGCTCGCTAACGTGGCCCGGCGGTGGCCGAGTTCGTCGATCCGCCGCGCCAGCGTATCGCGTTCGGCAGTGAGGGTCGCGAGGCGGTGCCCGAGCCCTGTCGATTTCTCGCGCGCCGCTTCGGCAGCCTTGCGGCGTTCGGCGAGCGACTGCGCCGCCTGGGTCTGCCACGCCGCGGCGGCGCGCTGCGCTTCCCCGGCTCGCTCGACGGCACTGCCGGCAGCCTCGGCTTCGCGCTTCGCTGCGTCCGCGGCGGTCGCCGCCTCGCGCCACCGGGCGAAGATCATCCGCCCTTCGGCGATCCGGATCTGGTCGGAGAGCTTGCGATAACGTTCGGCTGCCTTCGCCTGGCGGCGAAGCGCGGCGGCCCGATTCTCCATCTCGCCGAGCAATTCGTCCAGCCGGGTGAGATTGGCTTCGGCGGCGCGCAATTTCTGCTCGGCATCCTTGCGCCGGACATGGAGGCCGGCGATTCCGGCGGCTTCCTCGAGCATCAGCCTGCGCTCGGTCGGCTTGGCGGCGATCACCGCGCTGATCTTGCCTTGGCTGACCAGGGCCGGCGAATGGGCGCCGGTCGCCGCATCCGCGAACAGCAAGGCGACATCCTTGGCGCGGACGTCGCGGCCGTTGAGCCGATAGGCCGATCCGGTGCCGCGCTCGATCCTTCGGGTGATCTCGGCATCGCCAACGGGGGCGAGTCCGAGGTCGCCTGGCATGTCCTCGCCGCTGCGTTCGACCAATAGGGAGACTTCGGCGAAGTCTCGCGATGGCCGGGTAGCAGTGCCCGCGAAGATCACATCGTCCATGCCGGAACCGCGCATCGACTTGGGCGAGGATTCGCCCATCACCCAGCGTATCGCCTCCAGAACGTTGGATTTGCCGCAGCCATTCGGTCCGACCACACCGGTCAGGCCGGGTTCGATCTTCAGCTCCGCCGGTTCGACGAAGCTCTTGAATCCCGAAAGCTTGAGCCGCTTTATCTGCACGTCTGCGGGGTCCTACAGCATCGTGCGGAAAAGTGGGGACCGGTTTTCCGCGATAACGATGCGAAAACAAAAGCCTAGAGCGACATGTGCGATCCCGAAATTGCGCATATCGCTCTAGCCTCCTGCGCTCTTGAGCAGCGGCTCGAGACCGGCCCAGTCGATCGCCCCGTTGAGAAAGCCATTGATGAAGAAGGCCGGAGTTCCCGTAACGCCGGCCTTGCTTGCCTTCTCGGTAATCCCGGTCAGTGCCTTGAGGTTGCGATCGTCGGCGAGGCACGCCTTGATCCGGGCCTGGCTCATCCCCCGCTGGCGAAAATACGCATCGGTTCCGCTCGCTTCGACCAGGGCCGCGACCCGGTCCTTGACCGACATCTTCTGGAGCTGCTCGATTCGTTCAGGCGGCAGAGCCTGCAGCTTCGCGGTCCACTGCTTCTGACCGGCATAGAGGCGATCGCTGGTCGGGAAAAAGCCCGCCGCACCCTGGCAGCGGAGCAGCATGAAGATGCCGGGATCGGTCGGAAAGATCATGAACGGGCGATATTCCCAGCTGACCTTGCCGCCTTTCACATAGCTCTGGCGAAGCGCGGTTCCGCCTTCCACCGAGAAGAGGGCGCAATGCGGGCAGGTGATCGAGCCATATTCGACCAGCTTCACCGGAGCGTTCGGATTGCCCATCCGGACCCCCTCGGGAGTCGCGACGATCGTCCGGGTCCAGTCGGCATGCGCCGGGGGGGCGGCGCGATGCGCAGGCGCTACGTGACGCGGCGCGGCGTCGAGACCGGTCGCTGCGAAAAGCGAAGCGAGTGCGCCGGCGGCCGCAACGACGAGAAGCCTGCCGCCCATATCAGCCGACCGCCGACCGAAGCGCCGGCTCGAGCGCTTCCCAAGCCGCGGCGCCTTCGACGACCTTGCCGTTGAGGAAGAAGGTCGGAGTGCCGGTCACGCCTTCCTTGTTGCTCGCGCGATCGGTGATATCGACCAGTTTCTGCAGTCCGGCCTGGTCGGAGAGGCAGCTTTCGATCCGCGATTCGGGCATTCCGCGCTGGCGGAAGAATTGATCGACCCCTGACGCGCGCACGAGGACCGCGCTGCGCTGGGCCGGGTTCATGTTCTGAAGCTGCTGTTGCTGCGCCTCGCTCAGTGCCTGGATCTTGCCGACCCAGTTGGGCTGATCGGCGTACAGCTGCTCGGCCGACTGGAAGAAGGGGTTGGGGCCCTGGCAGCGGAGCAAAAGGAAGATGCCCGCATCGCTAGGGAACAGCATGAATGGCCGATATTCCCAGCTGACCTGGCCGCTCTTCACATATTTGCGGGTCAGCGGATCCGCCGCCTTTTCGGTGAATTCGGCGCAATGCGGGCAGGTGATCGAGGCATATTCGACCAGCTTCACCTTGGCGTCGGGATTGCCCATCCTCACCCCGCCCTCCGGGGTCTCGGCGATGGTCTGGGTCCAGTCGCCATTGGGCGCCGCGACCTGGGCGAGCGGTGCTGCGCTCGCGCTCTGGTTGTTGCCGGCGTCGCCGCCTTTGCCGCATCCGCCGAGGACGAGCGCAAGAGCAAGCGCGCTCGTGCCGAACAATGACTTCATGACTTTCTCTCTCCAATTCTTCCGACGATCGGGATCGCCAGGGTCGAGGCCGGCGCCGAATCGCCGGCGGCAATCCCCCGCGCCAGCGATTCCAGGCAGGCGCGAAGCTCCGGATCGAGGATCGCGCGGACAGATTCGCCGCCAAGCTCGGCCGGTATTTCCGAATTCGGGTCGAGCCCGCCGGCGGTCAAGGGCCGAAGCGAGGGCGGAGCCATGCGCTTTCGCTGCGCTACCCTGACGATGCCCTGCCGGAACGCGACTCGCTCGACCGCCTGAAAGCCGAAGAAGCGATTCACCCGCTCGATGATCACCGGCGCGACATGCTGCATCATCGGTGCGTGCGCGCCCTCGACGACCAGGGTGAGGACGCCTTCGGATTTCTTGCCGGGCGGGAATCGGATCGATTCCGGCGAGGAGACTCCGGCGTAGCGATCTCCGACGATCTCGCACCAGCGGCTGACGATGGACGACTGGACGAAGCCGAAGCGGCGGAAGGCGGCGCGGCCGACATCCGGCAGCATATCCGCCACCGACCTGGCCCGCTTGGCGCGGGGAGCCTCTTGCGGCTTCTTTTTCAGCGTGCCACCCGATTTCGCCATCAGCCGGACCATGGCATAGGCCGCCCATGCCAGTCGATGCTTCAAATGCCCTTCTGCGTTGGTATGCTGTGGATAAAAGGCGCCTCCCGTGGCGGGCCGAAGCCGGCGAGCGGCCCGTTCCCTACCGGATATGGCTGTCCGAAATCATGCTGCAGCAGACCACGGTCGCCCATGCCCGCCGCTATTTCGAGGCGTTCACCCAGCGCTGGCCGAGCGTCGAGGCGCTCGCCGGCGCCGACGATGGCGAGGTCATGTCGGCCTGGGCGGGGCTCGGTTATTATGCCCGGGCGCGCAACCTGCTCGCCTGCGCCCGGACCGTGGCCGCGGCGCATGGCGGCCATTTTCCCAGCGAGGAAGCCGAACTGCGCAAATTGCCAGGGATCGGCCGCTATACCGCTGCCGCGGTCGCTGCGATCGCCTTCGGCCGGCGTGCAGTCGTGGTCGATTCGAACGTCGAGCGGGTCGTGGCCCGGCTGTTCGCGGTCGCGGAGCCCTTGCCTGGCGCTCGGGAGACGATCTACGCGCTTGCCGACTCGCTGACCCCGCGGACCGGATCGGGCGACTTCGCCCAGGCGATGATGGATCTCGGATCGGCGATCTGCACGCCGCGAGCGCCCGATTGCGGCCGCTGCCCATTGGCCTCCGCCTGTCGCGCGCGGGCGCAAGGGGCGCCGGAAATCTATCCGGTCAAGCAGCCGAGGAAGGAGCGGCCGCGGCGCCGCGGTTTCGCCTACTGGCTCGAGCATGACGGCCATGTCCTGCTCGTCCGAAGGCCGGCGCGGGGATTGCTTGGCGGGATGCTGGCGCTGCCCAGCGGACGCTGGGACGAGGCGCCCGAGCGCGGCGACGGGGCGCCTGCGCCTGCGGACTGGCGCGAGGCCGGGGCGATCGACCACGTCTTCACCCATTTCGCACTGGAACTCAGCCTGCTCTGTGCCTCGGTCGGCGAGCGGAGGGCGGACGGCACCTGGTGGCCGATCGAGCGAATCGGCGAAGCGGGCCTTCCCACCGTGTTCGCCAAGGCGGCGGCGCGCGGCGCGGCCTGGAAGGACGTGGCATGAAGATTGGCTTCACTGGTGCCGGCCTCGACCGGGCCGACGCGCTGAGGCTCGACGAAGCCCGGCTCGCCGAGCTGGCCGCGCATTCCGATGCATTGCTGCTCCGCCTTTCCGGCTTCGACCCGGAGCTCGACGCGGACGGGCGGCTGGTCTGGGAGAGGCTGAGCGGCACGGAAGCCGGCGAAGCGCTGATCTTCCTCGGCCTGCGCGGCGATCTGCCCTTGTTCGCGCCTCTGGTGCGGGGGGAGGCGGGCCGCCCAGCCTGGTCGATCTCCGCCTTGCTGGACCGGATGCATGCCGAGGACGCTGCGATCTGGGGCGGCGCTCGAACCCTGCTCGAATGGCACGGCCGCCACCTGTTCTGCGGCCGCTGCGGGTCGCTGACCCGGGCCTTTCGCGGCGGCTGGGGGCGAAGCTGCCCGAATTGCGGCCTCGAACATTTCCCGAGGGTCGACCCGGTCGTGATCATGCTTGCGGAATATGGGGGCAGGGTGCTGCTCGGGCGCCAGCCGCGCTACCCGCCGGGACGTTATTCGGCGCTGGCGGGCTTCCTCGAGCCGGGGGAATCGATCGAGGAAGCGGTCGCGCGCGAACTATTCGAGGAAGCGGGAATCGTCGTCGGCGAGGTGCGATATGTCGCCAGCCAGCCCTGGCCTTTTCCCGGACAGCTGATGATCGCCTGCATCGCCAGCGCCCTGTCCGACAGGGTCACCCTCGACATGAACGAGCTCGAGGACGCCTTCTGGGTGGACAGAGCGGGAGTCGCCGCGGCGCTCTGCGCAGCGCCGGATGCGCCCTTCCTGGCGCCGCCCGATTACGCGATCGCCAACACTTTGCTTCGCCACTGGGTGGGAGGCGAGGACGAGCGTCTTGCCCAGCCGGGGCGCGCCGCCTAAAGGGACTGCCGAAATCGACAAACCACGCGCGGCCGCGCGATCGGGGAGGCTCAGGTACACGCATGGACGACCGCTCGAACACGATTGCTGGCTGGGTGCTGTTCGCGGGCATCGTCGCGCTGGGCGGTGCCATCATCACCGGCGAGCATTTCCGCGCGGAGCGGCCCGAGAAGATGGGCTACCCGATCGAGGGCGTGTCGGATCAGCCCGAAGGCGGCGCGGCCGTCGCCGAGCAGCCGATCGCTTTCTATCTGGCGACCGCCAAGCCCGAGCTCGGGGCCCAGGTGTTCAAGCGCTGCATGGCCTGCCACACCGATTCAAAGGGCGGCCCTGCGGCGATCGGCCCGAACCTGTACGGAGTCGTCGGCGCGCCGGTCGGCCATATGGCCGGCTTTCCCTATACCGCGGACCTGAAGGCGCTCGGCGGTACCTGGGACTGGGACAAGCTCAACAAGTGGCTGTCGAGCCCCAAGGCGCTCGTCCCGGGCACCAAGATGAGCTTTGCCGGCCTCTCCAAGCCGGAGGATCGGGCCAATGTCATCGCCTATCTGAACTCGACCAGCGACAAGCCGCTGCCGATGCCGGCACCGCCGGCGGCGAGCCCGGCCAAGGCCGCGGCCGAGGCCGCAGACAGTGGCGCGCAGGGCGACAAGGGCAAGGATCAGCCGGTGCTGAACGAGACCCAGGCCGTCAAGGGGCCGGGCAAGAGCATCGCCGGCGATGCCGCCCCGTCCGTCTCCGGCAACGCCGCCCAGACGAAGAAATAGGAGCAATCCTCCCCTGGAAACAAGGGGATGATTTGAAGTTCAGCAGTCGATCGCGCCGAGGCCGTCGCCGACCTTATAATGTTCGCAGACATGCGCCCAGGCTTCCTCGGCTGTCTCGACGAAGCTGAACAAAGCGAGATCGTCCTGGTTGATCACGCCTTCCTCGGCAAGCGCCTCGAAGTCGATCACCCGCTCCCAGAATTCGCGGCCGAAGAACAGGATCGGCATCGGCTTGATCTTGCCGGTCTGGATCAGGGTCAGCAGCTCGAACGATTCGTCGAACGTGCCGAACCCGCCGGGGAACACCGCGACCGCGCGGGCGCGGAGCAGGAAGTGCATCTTCCTCAGCGCGAAATAGTGGAACTGGAAGCTGAGCCGCGGGGTGACATAGGGATTGGGCAGCTGTTCGTGGGGCAGGACGATGTTGAGGCCCACCGATTCCTGGCCGACATCCTCGGCGCCGCGATTTGCCGCCTCCATGATCGAGGGCCCGCCGCCCGAGCAGACGACGAACTGGCGCTTTCCCTCGGCGTCAGCTGGAACCTGGCTGACCAGTCGCGCGAGCCGGCGCGCCTCGTCATAATATTTCGACTTCGCCTTGAGCCGTTCGGCGATCAGCCGCTGCTGGTCGGTCAGCGCAGCGTCGATCAGCGCGTCTGCCTTGTCGGGCTCGGGAATCCGCGCCGAGCCGTAGAAGACGAAGGTCGAGCCGATATCCGCTTCGTCGAGCATCAATTCGGGCTTGAGCAGCTCGAGCTGGAAGCGAACCGGGCGCAGATCCTCGCGAAGCAGGAAGTCCATATCCTGGAAGGCGAGGCGATAGGCGGGATCGCGGGTCTGCGGGGAGGAGGTCGGCTGGTTGGCGACTTCGGCTTCTTCGCGCGCCGGGTGGAAGACGCGCTTGGGCGGTACTGGATCGGTCATTTGGCCCCCTTTAGGACCCAAATGCGGGCGTGGCGAGAGCGCTCGCGAAATGGCCTATCGGCAATAGGGCCCGTTGCCGAGATCCATATGGAGATGGTTGCGGTGAAAGGCGTTGGCGTCCGGGCCGAGCACGACCTGAAAGCGCCGGCAGCCCGAATCATGGATCGCGCGAAGGAAATGGCGGACATCCTCGTCGGGGCCGTTCCAGTCGGCCAGGATCGTGATCCTGCGCCCGTCGGCGAGCTGGAAGCCGGAAATGTCGACCGCGTTGGAGCGGCCATGCTCGCTCAATTTCTTGCCCGGCTCGCCGTTCACCGGCCGGCAGGCATAGGTTCCGAAGCTTTCGACCTTCACCACCCGACTGCGCAGCCAGGCTTTCGCCGCCGACTGAACGGAGTCGCGCACCCACTGGCCGAAACGGTCGGCGAGCGGGCAGGTCATCGCGCCGAGATTGGTGACCGGAGTTCCGATGTCGATCAGCTGGACCGCGCCGAGCGCGCTGCAGCCATTGTCGAAGGTCCGGTCGACGAGCGGGCGAAAGAGGAAATGCTGGTTCGAAAGATCCGCATAGCATTGCCTGGTGGCGGCGTTCGGCTCGGCCGACGGCCTTTGTTCGCGCGTTGGCGGCCGTGGCCCGCTCGACGGAATGCAGGAGGACAGCAGGAGAGAGGCGGCGACAATGCCCGATCTGCGCATCGCGCGAGCCTATTTCACCGGCTTCGGGCGGCCAAGCAATTCCTCCGTCGATCGATCATGGGATCCCAAACTTCGGTTGACACTTCGCCCTCGTCCTCTAAGTGCCGCGGCGGGCCACGCCGTCCCAACGCGGCGCGTGCTCTCTGTGAGGAGAGTTGTAATGAATGTTGTGAAGCCACACGCGCGTCCCGCGCGTCCGTTCTTTTCTTCCGGTCCCTGCGCCAAGCCGCCGGGATGGGCTCCCGAAAATCTCGCTCTCGGCTCGCTCGGACGGTCGCACCGTTCCAAGCTCGGCAAGGCGCGCCTCGTCCATGCGATCGAGCTCACCCGCCGGGTCCTTCGGATCCCCGACAGCCATCGCATCGGCATCGTTCCCGCCTCGGACACCGGAGCGGTCGAAATGGCCTTGTGGTCGATGCTCGGCGCGCGGCCGGTCACCCTGCTCGCCTGGGAGAGCTTCGGGGAAGGTTGGGTCACCGATGTCGTCAAGCAGCTCAAGCTCGATGCGACCGTGCTCAAGGCGCCTTATGGCGAGCTTCCCGATCTGGCCTCGGTCGATCCGGCGAGCGATGTGGTCTTCACCTGGAACGGCACTACCTCGGGGGTTCGAGTTCCCAATGGCAACTGGATTCCGGCGGACCGCGAGGGGCTGACCTTCGCCGACGCGACATCGGGCGCCTTTGCCCAGGATATCGACTGGAACAAGGTCGATGTCGGCACCTTTTCCTGGCAGAAGGCGCTTGGCGGGGAGGGCGGCCACGGCGTGCTGGTGCTCGGCCCGCGCGCGGTCGAGCGGCTGGAAAGCTATGTTCCGGCCTGGCCGCTGCCCAAGATCTTCCGGATGACCAAGGGCGGCAAGCTGATCGAGGGCATCTTCAAGGGCGAGACGATCAACACCCCGTCGATGCTCTGCGTCGAGGATTATATCTACGCACTCGAATGGGCGATCGGCCTCGGCGGCCTGCATTCGCTGATCGGCCGCGCCGACGCCAATGCGGCCGCGCTCGATGGCTGGGTCCAGAACACGCGGTGGATCGAGCATCTCGCCGCCGACCCTTCTACCCGGTCGAACACCAGCGTCTGCCTCAAGTTCGCCGACGGCGCGGTGCCCGGCGCGGACGCCGAGGCCGAAGCGGCTCTGGTCAAGAAGATGGCGTCGCTGCTCGAAGCCGAAGGCGCGGCGTATGACATCGCCGCCTATCGCGACGCCCCGCCGGGACTTCGCATCTGGTGCGGCGCGACCGTCGAGACCTCGGATCTCGAGGCGCTCTTCCCCTGGCTCGACTGGGCTTTCGAGGAAGCCAAGTCCGCCTGATTCCGGTGTTCACCGGCGAAGGCCGGTGCCCAGCCCTTTTCTGGACCCCGGCCTGCGCCGGGGCACGAGGTGAATTCCATGCCCAAAGTTCTGATTTCCGACCAGATGGATCCCAACGCCGCAGAGATCTTCCGAGCCGCCGGAGTCGAGGTGGACGAGATTACCGGCCTCTCCAAGGACGAATTGAAGGCGATCATCGGCCAGTATGACGGCCTCGCCATCCGTTCCTCGACCAAGGTCACCGCAGACGTGCTCGACGCGGCGACCAACCTCAAGGTGATCGGCCGCGCCGGCATCGGAGTCGACAATGTCGACATCCCCGCCGCGACCGCCCGCGGCGTGGTGGTGATGAACACTCCTTTCGGCAATTCGATCACCACCGCCGAGCACGCTATCGCCCTGATGTTCGCGCTCGCCCGCGAGCTGCCCGAGGCCGACGCTTCGACCCAGGCCGGCAAGTGGGAGAAGAATCGCTTCATGGGCGTCGAGCTGACCGGAAAAACGCTCGGCCTGATCGGCTGCGGCAATATCGGCTCGATCGTTGCCGAGCGCGGGATCGGGCTGCGCATGAAGGTGATCGCCTTCGATCCCTTCCTCACTCCCGAACGCGCGCTCGACCTCGGAGTCGAGAAGGTCGAGCTCGACCAACTGCTCGCCCGCGCCGATTTCATCACCCTGCACACGCCGCTGACCGATCAGACGAGGAACATCCTCAGCCGGGAGAACCTGGCGAAGACCAAGACAGGCGTGCGGATCATCAACTGCGCCCGCGGCGGCCTGATCGACGAGGTCGCGCTCAAGGAGGCGCTGGAGAGCGGACATGTCGCCGGCGCAGCGCTCGACGTGTTCACCGAGGAGCCGGCCAAAGCGAACCCCTTGTTCGGCACACGCGGCCTCGTCGCCACTCCCCATCTCGGTGCCTCGACCACCGAGGCGCAGGTCAATGTTGCCATCCAGGTCGCCGAGCAGCTCTCCGAATTCCTGACTCGCGGCGGAGTGACCAACGCGCTCAACATGCCGTCCCTCTCGGCCGAGGAAGCGCCGCGGCTGAAGCCCTATATGGCGCTTGCCGAGAAGCTCGGCAGCCTCGTCGGCCAGCTCGCCCATGGCGGGCTCACCCGGATCTCGATCGAGACCGAGGGCGCCGCAGCCGAGCTCAACCAGAAGCCGATCAGCGCTGCGGTGCTCGCTGGCCTGATGCGGGTCTTCTCGGACGCGGTGAACATGGTCAACGCGCCTTTCCTCGCCCGCGAGCGCGGCATCGACGTGCGCGAGATTCGCCACGCCCACGAAGGCGATTACCACACCCTCGTCCGGGTCACGGTGGAGACCCAGGCGGGGCCGCGCACCGTCGCCGGGACCCTGTTCGGAAGCGGCTCGCCGCGCCTGGTCGAATTGTTCGGGATCAATGTCGAGGCCGAGCTGGACGGCGACATGATCTATATCGTCAACGAGGATCGGCCCGGCTTCATCGGCAGCCTCGGCTCGACGCTCGGCGAGGAGGAGGTCAATATCGCCACCTTCCATCTCGGTCGCCGCGACGCCGGCGGCGAGGCGGTCGCGCTGGTCGCGGTCGACGGCCGGGTGACCCCGGAGCTGGTCCGGAAGATCCAGGCGCTGCCCAGCGTCAGGACCGTGATGCCGCTGCGCTTCTAGTCCTCCCTGCTTTCGGGGAGACGGCTGGACCTCCCCGGCTCGCCCCCCTAGAGGCTCGGCGAAAGGAATTCCGACTTGGCAAATGTGACCGTCATTGGCGGCCAGTGGGGCGACGAGGGCAAGGGCAAGATCGTCGACTGGCTGGCCAGCCGGGCCCAGGTCGTGGTGCGCTTCCAGGGCGGCCACAATGCCGGGCACACGCTTGTCGTCGGCGAGCAGACCTACAAGCTTTCGCTGCTTCCATCCGGAATCGTCCGCGGCACATTGTCGGTGATCGGCAATGGCGTGGTGCTCGATCCGTGGGCGCTCAGGACCGAGGTCGAGAAATTGAGCGGGCAGGGCGTGTCGATCAGCCCCGAAACGCTGCAGATCGCCGACACCTGTCCGCTGATCCTGCCCTTCCACCGGGATCTCGATGCATTGCGCGAAGACGCCTCAGGACAGGGCAAGATCGGCACCACCCGCCGTGGCATCGGTCCGGCCTATGAGGACAAGGTCGGCCGCCGCGCGATCCGGGTTTGCGATCTCGCTCATCTCGGCGAGCTCGGCCCGCAACTCGACCGGCTCTGCGCCCATCACGACGCGCTTCGCGCCGGCTTCGGCGAGCCGCCGATCGACCGCGAGCGCCTCCAGCGCGAGCTTGGCGAGATCGCCGATTTCGTGCTCCAGTTCGCGCGGCCGGTGTGGATCACGCTCAATGCGGCGCGAAGCCGCGGCGACCGGATCCTGTTCGAAGGCGCGCAGGGCGTTCTGCTCGACGTGGATCACGGCACCTATCCGTTCGTCACCTCGTCGAACACCATCGCCGGGACGGCCGCGGGCGGCACCGGGCTCGGACCCAATGCGGTCGGGTTCGTACTTGGAATCGTCAAGGCCTACACCACCCGGGTCGGGGCCGGCCCGTTTCCGACCGAGCTCGACGACGAGGTCGGCCAGCGCCTCGGCGAGCGCGGCCACGAATTCGGCACAGTCACCGGCCGCAAGCGCCGTTGCGGCTGGTTCGACGCGGTGCTCGTGCGCCAGTCCTGCGCGGTCGCCGGAGTGACCGGAATCGCTTTGACCAAGATCGACGTCCTCGACGGTCTCGAGGAGATCCGGATCTGCACCGGCTACCGCCTGCGCGGCCAGATGCTCGACCATCTCCCGGCCCATGCCGCCGATCAGGCAGCGGTCGAGCCGGTTTACGAAGTGATGAAGGGCTGGCAGGAATCCTCGGCCGGCGCGCGCAGCTGGGCGCAGCTTCCCGCCCAGGCGATCAAATATATCCGCCGCATAGAGGAATTGATCCACTGCCCGGTCGCCCTGGTCTCGACCAGCCCCGAGCGCGAGGACACCATCCTGGTCAGGGACCCGTTCGCGAACTGAGGTAAATTCCTCTCCTCGATTTCGAGGGGAGGAATTAAGCGGTCGACGCCCGGCTGAATCCCTGCGGGGCCTCGCCCTCGACGGTCTCGACCTCGACGGAGTCGACCCGCGCCGCCGGCGGGCCGCGTCTACATTTGGAGATCATCGCCTCGACCGCCGCGTCGGACCCGAACAGCGAAAGCTCGACGCTCCCATCGGTGCGGTTGCGAACCCAGCCGGTGACTCCGAGCGCCTCGGCTTCGGCGATCGCCCAGTTCCTGAAGAAGACCCCCTGAACGACCCCGGTCACTCGGACTCGGCGGCCGCTCATCCGCACTGCGCTCGCTGCAGCAGCTTCTGGTCGGCAAGGACCAGCGCCATCATCGCCTCGACCACCGGAGCGCCGCGGATCCCGACGCACGGATCGTGCCGGCCTTTGGTCACCGCCTCGGCGGCGCGTCCCTCGCTGTCGATCGTCTCGACCGGGGTCAGGATCGATGAGGTCGGCTTGAACGCGACCCGCACGACCACCGGCTGGCCGGTCGAGATCCCGCCGGCAATTCCGCCGGCATGGTTGGACAGGAACAGGGGTCCGTCCTCGCCCGGGCGCATCCGGTCGGCATTCTCCTCGCCGCGCAGCCGCGCGGAGGCAAAGCCGTCGCCGATCTCGACTGCCTTCACCGCGTTGATCGACATCATCGCTGCGGCGAGCTCGGAATCGAGCTTGGCATAGAGCGGCGCGCCCCAGCCGGCGGGTACTCCGCTTGCGACGCATTCGAACACCGCGCCGAGCGAGCTGCCGGCCTTGCGCGCCTCGTCGACCAGCCCCTCCCAGCGCGCGGCGGCGTCGGCATCGGGACAGAAGAAGGGATTGGAGTCGATCTGCGCATCGTCGAATTTGGCGCGGTCGATCGAATCGCCTCCGATCTCGCTGACATAGGCGCGGATCGAGACTTCCGGGATGACGAGGCGGGCAACCGCCCCCGCCGCCACCCGCGATGCGGTCTCGCGCGCCGAACTGCGACCGCCACCACGCCAGTCGCGGATGCCATATTTGGAATCATAGGCATAATCGGCATGGCCCGGGCGGTAGGGCGGTGCGGTTTCGCCATAATCCTTCGAACGCTGGTCGACATTCTCGATCATCAGGCTGATCGGGGTCCCGGTCGTGCGGCCTTCGTACACGCCCGACAGGATCCGGACCTGGTCCGGCTCGCGCCGCTGGGTGGTAAAGCGGCTCTGCCCGGGCCGTCGCCTGTCAAGGAAGGGCTGGATGTCCGTCTCGCTCAGCGCCAGCAAGGGCGGACAGCCGTCGACGACCGCCCCGATCGCCGGCCCATGGCTCTCGCCCCAAGTGGTGAAGCGAAACGCGCGGCCGAACGTGTTGTAGCTCATAA
>JAQGLD010000372.1 GCA_028293055.1 Alphaproteobacteria bacterium | reverse complement strand
GATCTGTGCGCCTAGGCCTATCGGAAACATCTGGCCGCCGCTATGATCGTAGGCGTGGCTGGCGGGGAGGAAGGACAGGAACACCTCCTCGTCCCAGCCGAAATCCTCGGCGATGACATCGACGCAGCCTTCGACATTGTGGAGGATCATGCCGTGATGCTGCATCACTCCGCGCGGCGCGCCGCCGGTGCCGGAGGTGTAGATCAGGCAGGCGAGGTCGTCGCGGCCGATTCCCGAAACCTCCGCCGCGGTCGCCGCGACATCGGGCGCATGCGCGGCGATCAGCGCCGACCAGCCGTGATAGTCGACATTGCTCATCTGCGCCGAGGGCGCAGGTTCGAGGCCGATGACATGCTCGCAGCCCGAGCTGCGCTGGGCGGCCGGAAGCAGCCCCCTCGCCAGTTTCTTGGTCGAGACGATCACCGCCCTGGCGCCGCTGTCGTCGAGGATATGCTGGTGGTCGCGCTCGGTATTGGTAGTGTAGGTCGGTACCGTCACGCAGCCCGCGGCCATGATCGCAAGGTCGGCGATGCACCATTCGGGCCGATTCTCGGAGACCAGCATCACGCGGTCGCCCTTGCGCAGCCCGATAGCCTTGAGCGCGGCCGCGAGCGATGCGACCTGTTCTGCGGTCTCGCGCCAGCTGGTCGGTCGCCACGCGCCTTCCTTCTTGGCCCACAGGAACGGCTTGTCGCCCTGCTCCTCGGCGCGGGTGAAGAACATGGTGACCAGGTTCGGAAAATGCTCGAATGCGCGCATCATCGGCCCTCCCTCTCCGGTCTCCCGCGCGCGTGCCTTATTGGCTGAGCGCGACGCCTTCGCTGCGCGGATCCGCGCCGCCGACCCAGCGACCCCCGATCCGCTCGACCGCATTGGCCTTGAAAGTTCCCGGCGGCCGCATGACGATTTCATGGCCCATTGCCCGCAGCGCCGGCGCCATCGCCTCCAGCTCGGTGCCGCGTTCGACCATCAGCTGGTCGCCCCAGCCCATGATGTTCGGCGCCGCGATCGCCGCCTGAGCGCTCATCTTCCAGTCGAGCACGGCGATCAGCGACTTGGCGACCTGGGCGATGATGGTCGGGCCGCCGGCGGCGCCGATCGCCAGCCGCACCTTGCCGTCTGGGCCATAGACGATGGTCGGCGACATGGAGCTCATCGGCCGCTTGCCCCCGTCGGGGCGATTCGCCACCGGGGCGCCGTTGGGTTGGACCGGCGCGAAGGTGAAGTCGGTCAGCTCGTTGTTGAGGAAATAGCCGCCGACGGTGAGGCCCGAGCCCCAGCCGCCCTCGATCGTCGAGGTGTAGGAAGCGACGTCGCCGGCCGAATCGACGACGACGAAATGGGTGGTGGCAGGCACTTCGCCAGACGGCGCCGGCATCGTCGCCCGCGCCCCCGGAGGCGTCCCGGCAGTGACGTGGGGGATTGCGCGGTCGGTGAGCAGCAGCTGTGATCGGCCGGCGAGATAGGCGCCGTCGGTGAGGCCGGCGACCGGAACATGGACGAATTCGGGATCGCCGAGATAGGCGTCGCGGTCGGCATAAGCGAGCCGCATCGAATCGGCGATCAGGTGCCAGGCGACCGGGTTGTTCGGGCCGAGCGCGGCGAGATCGAAGCGCTCGAGCTGCTTGAGCGTTGCATAGACGGTGGTCGCGCCGGACGAGGGCGGGCCCATCCCGCAGATCCGATACTGGCGATAGGGCGCGCAGACCGCTGGCCGTTCCTTCGCCTGGTAGGCGGCGAGATCGCTAATGGTCAGCATACCCGGATTGCGGGCCGAGCCGCGAGTGGTGGCGACAATCGCAGCGGCATTGGCGCCGTGGTAGAAATAGTCCGGGCCCTTGCGCGAAATCTCGGTCAGGGTCGCCGCCAGCGCCGGGTTGCGCAGGATCGTTCCGAGCGGCTTGGGATTGCCGCCGGCATCGTAGAAATAGGCGCGGCCCCAGGCGGTCGAGCGGGCGAGAGCGTTGGGGCTGGACAGGCTGTCATGCATTCGCGGGCTCAGCGCAAAGCCATCGCGGGCGAGGCGAATAGCGGGCTGGAACAGCCGTGCCCAAGGCAGTTTGCCGTGATGCGCGTGGGCGATCTCGGCGAGTCGCAAATTGCCCGGAACGCCGACGCTGAGGCCGCCGGGAACCGCGTCGCCATGGGCGCGCGGCTTGCCTGCCGAATCGAGGAAATAGGCGGGAGTCGCCGCTGCCGGCGCCTTTTCGCGGCCGTCGATCGTGCCGATCCGGCCGGTTGCCGCGTCGTGATAGACCAGGAATCCGCCGCCGCCGATTCCGGAGGATTGCGGCTCGACCACGGTCAAGGCGAGCATGGTCGCGACCGCGGCATCGGCCGCGGTGCCGCCGGCGTCGAGTATCTCGCGCCCGGCCGCCGCGGCACGCGGATCGGCGGCGGAGACCATCCCGGTGCCATGGACCGCGGCCGGACGCGGAGCGTGGCGCGCCGGCGTCCGGGCCGGCAGGGCAGATGCGGAAAACAGGAGAAGCGCGACGGGCGCGGCGGCCTTGATCAGGGAGTTGAGCATGGCGCGGGACACTAGCCCGCCTGACGGCGGCGGCAAGCTCTAAGCGCTGTCTGCGCCGATCGCCTCGGACAGGCTGGAAATGCCGTCGCGCACGGCTAGCCCGCGCAGATCGGCAAGCATGCGGCGGGCCACGCCCGGTCCTTCATAGACCAAAGCGGTATAGAGCTGGACCAGGCTGGCGCCGGCGCGGATGCGGGCATAAGCGTCCTCGCCGCTGGCGATGCCGCCGGCCGCGATCAAAGGAATCGCCCCGCCGGTGGCGCTGCGAAAGTCGCGCAGGCGCTGAAGAGCGAGCGCCTTGAGCGGCTCGCCCGAAAGCCCGCCGGCCTCGCCGCCATGGCGCGAGCGCAGCGGCGGGCGGGCGACGGTCGTGTTCGAGACGATCAGCGCGTCGAGACCGCCGTCGATCGCCGCCCGCGCGATATCGTCGACATCCCGCGGTTCGAGATCGGGCGCGATCTTCAGGAAGACCGGCGTTGCCAGTCCCGTGCGCGCATCCTTCACTGCGGCGATCAGCCCTTCGAGCGCGCCGCGGTCCTGAAGCGCCCGCAGTCCCGGTGTATTTGGGGAAGATATGTTGATAGTGAGATAGTCGGCGACCGGGGCCATCGCCTGCACTCCGGCGGCATAATCGGCGATGGCGGCTCCGCTGGCTGCGCTCTCCTTGTTGGCGCCGATATTGATCCCGACGATCCCGGGCCCGCGCCCGGCGAGCCTCGCCTTCGCGGCTTCCTGTCCCTGGTTGTTGAACCCCATCCGGTTGATCACCGCCTGGTCTTCGGGGAGCCGGAACAGGCGCGGCTTGGGATTTCCC
>JAQGLD010000353.1 GCA_028293055.1 Alphaproteobacteria bacterium | reverse complement strand
CCGAACTCGCCCTTGGGGCTCTCGGTGGCGACATAAACTTCGCCGGCCGGGACATGGAAGCCCTCGGTATAGAGCTTGAAGTGATGGATCAGGGCTTCCATCGACTGCTTCATCTCGGCGCGCTTGGGCGGCACGACCTTGCGGTCGAGGCTTGCGATCGGCCCTTCGGGCATGTCGTTGAGGCACTGGCGCATGATCCGCGCCGACTGCTTCACCTCCTCGACCCGAACCATGAAACGATCGTAGCAATCGCCCTTGGTGCCGACCGGAATGTCGAACTCCATTCGGTCGTAGACGTCGTAGGGCTGCGAGCGACGAATATCCCAGGGAATCCCGGCGGCACGGATCATCGGTCCGGAGAAGCCCCAGGCGAGCGCATCTTCCTTCGACACGGTGGCGATGTCGACATTGCGCTGCTTGAAGATTCGGTTGTCGGCGACCAGGCTGATCGCATCGTCGAACAGGCGCGGCAGCCTCTTGTCGAGCCATTCGCCGATGTCGACGAGCAGCTTGAGCGGCACGTCCTGATGGACTCCGCCGGGCCGGAAATAATTGGCGTGCATCCGGGCCCCGGACGCCCGCTCGTAGAAGTTCATGATGTCTTCGCGAAGCTCGAACAGCCACAGGTTCGGGGTCATCGCACCGACGTCCATCACATGGCTGCCGAGGTTGAGCAGATGGTTCGAGATCCGGGTCAGCTCGGCGAAGAAGACCCGCAGATATTGCGCGCGGAGCGGTACTTCGAGGTCGAGCAATTTCTCGATCGCGAGGACATAGGAGTGCTCCATGCACATCGGCGAGACATAATCGAGCCGGTCCATATAGGGGATCGACTGGATGTAGGTCTTGTACTCGCAGAGCTTCTCGGTGCCGCGGTGGAGGAGGCCGACGTGGGGATCGACCCGCTCGATGATTTCGCCATCGAGCTCGAGCACGAGGCGGAGCACGCCGTGCGCCGCCGGATGCTGGGGACCGAAATTGATCGTGTAGTTGGCGATCCGAGATTCGGTCGCGCCGGTTTCGGCGATCTGTTGAGCGTGGGTTATTTCGGTCATGGATTCACCGTCATCCCGGCGAAGGTCGCGATCTCGGGACAAGAGGTCACCGCGCGTCCCGTCGAAATCCCGGCATGCGCCGGGATGTGGGGCGCAGTCGCCCGAGTGGCACAAGCGCCCGTCACTTCTTGATCTCCGCGGCCTTGAGCGGGGTCGGCGCTCCCGGCGCCTCCGGCGAGGCCTTCTCGTCGCCGGGGAGAATGTACTCGGCGCCTTCCCACGGGCTGAGGAAGTCGAAGGCTCGGAAATCCTGGGCAAGCCGGACCGGCTCGTACACCACCCGCTTCTGCTCCTCGGAATAGCGCATCTCGACATAGCCGGTCAGCGGGAAATCCTTGCGGAAGGGATGACCGCGAAAGCCGTAATCGGTGAGGATCCGGCGCAGATCGTCATTGCCGTCGAACACCACGCCGTAGAGGTCGAAAATCTCGCGCTCGAGCCAGCCGGCGACCGGCCAGATTCCGGTCACCGAGGCGACCGGAATGTCCTCGTCGGTGGTGACCCGGACACGGATACGGTGGTTCTTCGTCACCGACAGCAGATGGTAGACCACATCGAAGCGCTCGGCGCGCTGCGGATAGTCTACCCCGGCCATCTCCATCAGCTGCTGATATTCGAAGCGGTCGCGAAGAATGGTGAGCACCGGGACGATCGACTCGCGCCTGACGGTCAGCGAGACCTCGCCGACCTCGTCCTTGGCCTCGATCAGCGCATCGCCGATCGCCGCAGTCACGTCGGCGACGATATTCTCGCGGGCGGCGATCCGGGGAGCGCTATTGTTCATCGATCACCGCTCGATCGTGCCGGAGCGGCGGATCTTCCGCTGGAGCTGCATGACTCCGTACAGCAAGGCCTCCGCGGTCGGCGGGCAACCGGGGACATAGATGTCGACGGGGACGATGCGGTCGCAGCCTCGCACCACCGAATAGGAATAATGATAATAGCCGCCGCCATTGGCGCAGCTGCCCATCGAGATGACGTAGCGCGGCTCCGACATCTGGTCGTAGACCCGGCGCAATGCCGGCGCCATCTTGTTGCACAAGGTCCCGGCGACGATCATCACATCCGACTGGCGCGGGCTTGCCCGCGGCGCCACTCCGAACCGTTCGAGATCGTAGCGCGGCATGTTGACGTGGATCATCTCGACCGCGCAGCAGGCGAGGCCGAACGTCATCCACCACAGCGACCCGGTACGGGCCCATTGGAACAAATCCTCGGTGGAGGTGACCAGGAAGCCCTTGTCGGAGACTTCGGACTGGAGCGAGTCGAAGAAAAGCGGATCCGGCTGCTGCAGGTCGGCCGGTCGCTCATTCTCGTGGCGCGGGTCGAGGATCACTCCCATTCCAGCGCTCCCTTCTTCCAGGCGTAGATGTAGCCGAGCGCAAGCTCGACCAGGAACAGCATCATCGAACCCCAGCCGACGAGGCGAGTGGCGTGGAGCGACACCGCCCAGGGGAACAGGAAGGCCGCCTCGAGGTCGAAGATGATGAACAGGATGGCGACCAGGTAGAAGCGCACGTCGAATTGCGAACGGCTGTCCTCGAAGGCGGGGAAGCCGCATTCATATTCGGCAAGCTTGTCCGGATAGGGATTGGACGAGCCGGTCAGCTTCGAGACCAGCATCGGCAGGACGACGAAGGACAAGGACAGGCCGAGGGCCACGACCAGGAACAGCAATATTGGCAGATATCCGGCGGCGGTGGGCGCCATGAGGGACTCCGGGACAGGGTTCGCGCGGCTCTTAGGACCCGGGTCGGCGGGAGGCAAGGCTAGGGAGCCTCGAAAGGCTCGGAAATCAGGCTTTTCGGGGGCGGAGGCAGGCCTCGGCGAAGTAAATCCTCCCCTGCCTTTGCAGGGGAGGGGAACCGCCGCCGCAGGCGGGGGTGGAGGGGCCTCTTTTTCTCGAGCGAGCGCGCTTTTCGCGCGCCTCAATCATCCTCCGCCTTCGGCTGGCCCCCTCCCCTGGAAATCGAGGGGAGGATTTTTCAAGCCCGCAGCGAACCCGCCACCAGGCGGTGCAGCTTGTTGTGGATCTGATCGTTGGCGGCGAGGACCTGGCCGGCGTCGAAGGCCCGGTCGGCGCCGCGATAGTCGGTGACATAGCCGCCCGCCTCGCGCACCAGCAGGATTCCGGCTGCGATGTCCCAGGGCTGGAGGTCTTCCTCCCAGAAGCCGTCGTATCGGCCGGCCGCAACCCAGGCGAGATCGAGCGCGGCCGAGCC
>JAQGLD010000321.1 GCA_028293055.1 Alphaproteobacteria bacterium | reverse complement strand
GCGGCTCCGGCACCGACTCCGGACCGAGCGTTAGGCGGGGAAGATCGTGGGGCAGGGCGCCGCTCGATCTTGAAGGGTGGGCGCTTTTCCATGTTTTTGCGGCAGCTGGGAGAGAATCGAAGCCCGGTGGAGCATTCTTCGGCGGCGAAGGAACCTCAGGTTCGGCGCTGAGGCCGACGGCTAAAGGGTCTCTCCGCAGGCCCGGAAGGGCGGCGTACCGGCTTGCGATCTATTGAGGGTCCGCGCCCGTCAGTGCGGCCAGGCTTCGGGCGAGGTCGCTTTGGCGAAACGGCTTGGTCAGCCGAGTCATTTCCGGTGCTAGTCCGTCCATGTTGGCATAGCCCGAGATGATGAGGACCGGCAGCTCGGGCCGGCGCCGTCTCAGGATGCGGGCAAGCTCGGCGCCCGTCATGCCCGGCATCAAATGGTCGGTTACCACTAGGTTCGGCAAGAAGCCCGCGTCGATCCGGCGCAGCGCCTCGTCGGCCGACGTGACCTCCACCACTTCGAAACCCAGCTCGCGCAGCATCTCGGCCGTGCTGGCGCGGACCAGTTCCTCGTCATCCGCCAGCAATATTGTTCCAGCGCCCGGCGAGACCGGCGCTTCCGCGACCACCCTTGTAGTTCCTTCGACCTGCGTCACCGGGAGGAAGAGGTTCACCTCTGTTCCTTTCCCCGTCTGGCTCTCAAGGCGCAGCGCGCCGCCCAGTTGTGCGGCCAAGCCATGGACCATCGAGAGGCCGAGGCCGGTGCCGCGCCCGACGCCCTTGGTGGAGAAGAACGGCTCGATTGCTTTGCGTAGAGTCAGCTCGTCCATGCCGACGCCGGTATCTGTGACCACGACCCGGATATATCGGCCCGGCGTGAGGTCTTCGGCTTCACCGGCCGCAATTTCCGCGAGCCCCGCGCTCACGGTGAGGTGGCCGCCATCCGGCATCGCATCGCGGGCGTTCACCGCGAGATTGAGCAGTGCCATCTCCAGCTGATTCGCATCCGCGCGGGCAGGGGGAAGGTCGTTCCCGAGCTGCAGATGGAGCTTCACCTGTGGCCCGCTCGTGCTTGCGATCAACTCGCGCATGCTTTCGATGAGGCGTGCCACGTCGATGGCCGTTGGCTGCAGCGGCTGGCGGCGGGCAAAAGCAAGCAGGCGCTGCACCAGCGTTTGCGCCCGCTCGGCCGCGGCCAGTGCACCGCTCAGAATCTTGTGCGTACGCTCGTCGGCGGTGATCCGCCGTTGAAGCATGTCGAGGCCGCCCACGATCGGCGTGAGCAGGTTGTTGAAATCGTGCGCCACGCCGCCGGTAAGCTGTCCCAGCGCCTCCGTCTTCTGAGCCTGACGCAACGCTTCTTCCGTGTGAGCCAGGCGGCGCTCGTTGTTCAGGCGGTCCGTGACGTCGTAGACGAACTGGAAGGCCCCGATCCGCTCCCCCGCCCGGTTGCGCAGGATGTTGAACTTCATCTCGTAGAACCGGCGGTCGAGCTCACCGAATTCCTGGGTCGCGGTGTATGGATCGCCGGCAAGAGCCCGGCCCCACGCGTCCTTCACCGCCTGCCGGTGCTCTGGAAGATGCTCGAGGAGGTCGAGCATGCTCGCGCCCACCTTGGGCCGGACGCCGAAGACGCGCTCGAACTCCGCGGCAGCGGCCTTGTTCAAGGCCAGCCAGCGGAAGTCCAGGTCGAGAACCTGGACGAGGGCGTCGGTGCTCTCGACGAGCTCTGCGAGGAGGCTTCGTTCGGCCAGCGCCGCTTCGACCCGCTGCTCCAGCTCCACGGTGAGCTGCCGCAAGTCGCGCTCAACCCTTCGTCGCTCGACGGTGGTGCGGGTATGCTCCGCGACCTCACGGATCAGCGCGAGTTCGTCGTCCGTCCAGACCCGCGGCTTCTCGTGGTTGAGGTAGAGCAGCGCGACCAGCCCGCCCTGCTCCGTCACCGGCATGTTCACGGCCGCCTGCGCGCTGATTGCCCGCAGCGCGTCGGCCGTCTCACGCGTCCGGGGATCCTGTTCGGCATCGGCAAAGACGACCGTCTCGCCGCGCTTGAGGTCCTCGATATAGGAGCCGTAATCGCGAAAGTGCAGCACGCCCGCCAGGGTGGTGACGCCGGGCGCGTTCCAGTCGCGGGCGATTGTGATGGTTTCGGCAGCCTTGTCGATCGTTCCATAGCCGGCCCGGCTGACGCCGAGGGCGCGGCCGAGCACCTCGGCCGCCGCAAACGAAATCTCCTCGGGGTCGTCCAGCTTGCGTATCCGGGTCGTGAGCTCGGCGAGCACGGTGTCGCGCAGCTCGGCGGCTTTGCGCTCCGTGACATCCGACACCACTCCGACGGCCCGAATGGGTCTTCCGTCCGCGTCCTGCTGGAGTTCGCATCGAAGGCCCAGCCAGCATACTTTGCCGTCGGGGCGCACGATCCGGTATTCGAGCTCGATGTAGCGGTCGTCCCGCTCGAGCGCCTGCCGTCCCCGCTCCGCTACGCGCTCCCGCTCGCCGGGATAATAGAGCTTCCGTAGCGTCGCGAGGTCCGGGTTGCCGTGTTCCGGAAGGCCGAAAAGCCGGTTGAGGTCGGGCGACCCGACGAGGGCGTCCGCCTCAATGTCGAGTTCCCAAACGGCCATGCGGCCGGCGTCGAGAGCCAGTTTCAACCGCTGCGCCAACTGGACGTGCTGCTCGTCGAGCAAGCGCCGCTCGGTGATGTCCTGAAGCGTGCCGACGTAGCGAACGGCCTTTTCGCCGTCCTCGCATCGCTCGAACTGCGCCTCGCCATAAGCGAGCACCCAGCGAATCTCCCGGTTCGGAAGCAGGATGCGATATTCGTACGGCTCCTTGGACCTGATGGCGGGATCGATTGCCCGCTTCGCTTGGGCGGAAGTGCGCGGAAAATCCTCTGGATGAGTCGCCGCGCGAACCATCTCGTAGGTGATCTCGCCCTCGGCCGGGAGGCCGCAGATTTGGCGCGCCCGCGCCGAATAGAGGAAGGCGTTCGTCCGCAGATCCCAGTCCCAGATCCCCATCCCGGCGGCCGAGGTCGCGAGCTCCAGCCGCGCCTGGCTCTCTGCGAGTGCGGCTTTGGCGCGGACACCCTTCGCTTCGTCATCCCCGAACTGCGCCTCCGCCGGCGCTTCTGTCCCACGCTCTGCGGACTGTCTCTGCCCCGATTTCATCGACCCCAGCCTCCCGACTCTCCAGGGTCAGTTCAACTTGAAAATGCTGTCGTCGTTCCCGCTCTCCCTACGCAGGTGCAACCGTTGAAGTCTGACGTCCCGGTCTTGAGTCATCCGGATTTTGTTCGGGCAAGGTCGCTTAGAGCGAGAAAGCGGTGCAGCGGCGTCGGCGCGTCGGCACCGCGCCTCGAAAGCGATCGGCTATTGCGTGCAGCGTTCGTTCCGGAGCAGTTTCGGCGTAATCAGCGTCGAACTTGCGTCGCCAGGAAATGCGCCGGTTCAGGGAAACCATCCGCCCGGAGAGGAATGCAATCGATGAGGACGATCCTTGCCCTGGCCGCAATGCTGCTTCTTGCTTCGGGCCAGTCCGTGGCATCCGGCAGCGAACGTCAGGTTCATTCCAAGGCCCGGGCCGCGCCGAACGGACGGACGCATGCGAACGCGCACTCCCGTGTCACCGGGGGCGTAGCCGATCCGGTGAAATGGGTGCGCGAAAGCTATGATCCGGCCCAGCGGGCGGCCTTCGATGCCGCCACGCGGACGGCGACCGGGGCGGCGGCGGCGCCTGCAAGCGAAACAGGCTATTCGGCCACGC
>JAQGLD010000315.1 GCA_028293055.1 Alphaproteobacteria bacterium | reverse complement strand
GCCGCCACGGTCAAGGCGATGAAGCCCGCCGATGTTCGGGAGAGCGGCGCCGACATCATCCTCGGCAACACCTATCATCTCATGCTCCGCCCCGGGTCAGAGCGGATCGATCGACTGGGCGGGCTCCACGCCTTCATGTAATGGGACCGTCCGATCCTGACCGACAGCGGCGGCTATCAGGTGATGAGCCTCTCGGAGCTGCGCAAGATGGACGAGGAGGGGGTACGGTTCAAAAGCCACCTCGACGGCTCCTCGCACCTGCTCACGCCCGAGCGTTCGATGGAAGTGCAGAGGCTGCTCGGCTCGGACATCGTCATGGCCTTCGACGAATGCACGCCCTTTCCGGCAAGTCGCGACGAGGCAGCCTCTTCGATGGAACGGTCGATGCGCTGGGCCGCGCGATCGCGCGAAGGTTTCGATTCGGGCCGCGATCATGCCGCCCGTTCGGCGCTGTTCGGCATCCAGCAGGGCTCGATGGAAGAGGATCTGCGTCGGATCTCGGCAGAGCGGCTCGTCGAAATCGGCTTCGACGGCTATGCCGTCGGGGGGCTGGCTGTCGGGGAGGGGCAGGCGGAGATGCTCCGAGTGCTCGATTTCGCAGTGGCCATGCTTCCGGACGACCGGCCGCGCTACCTGATGGGAGTCGGCAAGCCCGACGACATCGTCGGTGCGGTCGAGCGCGGCATCGACATGTTCGACTGCGTCCTGCCGACCCGTTCCGGCCGGACCGGTCAGGCCTTCACCCGCACCGGTCCCATCAACATCCGCAATGCGCGATTCGGGGAGGATCGGGGGCCGCTCGATCCCGAATGCGCCTGTCCGGTCTGCTTGGGCTGGAGCCGGGCCTATCTCCACCATCTCGTCCGCGCCGGCGAGATATTGGGGGCGATGCTGATGACCGAGCACAATCTCTTTTTCTATCAGCGGCTGATGGCAGATCTGAGGGCGGCGATCGGAGAGGGGCGGCTAGGCATCTTCGCCTCGGGCTTCCGCGAACGTTACGCAAGCGGGTCGTCAAAAGGTTGAAAATGCGGTAACTTTGCCTACTTGGAAGAGGCGAGCCGTGGCTTGGGGCGCTTTCCTCAAGGCGCAATTTACCGCCGGAGTGGGGCGGTCCGCCTGTGGGTAAGTTGCCAATTAGCGGTCCGGCCTTTATGGGCCGCGATCTTCCGGAGTAATTGATGACGACTGACAGACTCGTTCTGCCTGCGCTGCGTTTGCCGCCAATGCCGCGTCTGCGGCACTGGCTTGCCTCGCTCGTCCTGGTCACGACTGCGGCCCTTTATCTCGTCGCCGGGCTGAGCGTCACCGCGCTCCAGCCGGTCGCCACTCCGGCCCATGCCAATGTGCCGCGCTACCTGCCTCTCGTCCCCGGTCTTGGCCTTCCGCCGCAGCCTGAGCCGCTCCGGTTTCGCGATGTCGCGCCGCAGGATGCGCTTGCGATCAATGCCGGCATTCCGGTCTCGGATAGTCCCAACCCGGCGGCGCGGCCGTTCGACATCCACTTTGCGAGCGTCCCGGATCGTGCTCGAGCGCTCGATTGCCTCACCGCGGCGGTTTACTACGAGGCCGCGATCGAGACCGACGCCGGTCAGCGCGCCGTCGCGCAGGTCGTGCTCAACCGGGTCCGTCATCCGGCATTCCCGAAGAGCGTTTGCGGGGTCGTCTTCCAGGGCTCCGAGCGCGCCACCGGCTGTCAGTTCACCTTCACCTGCGACGGCGCGCTGCGTCGCACGCCGTCCGCCCAGGCCTGGTCGCGCGCCCGCATGGTCGCCGAGGAAGCGCTGGCCGGCAAGGTCTTCGCCCCGGTCGGCTGGGCAACCCATTATCACACCAATTGGGTGGTGCCCTATTGGAGCTCGACCCTCGTCAAATCGGCGCTGGTCGGAACCCAGATCTTCTATCGCTGGGAAGGCGGCTGGGGCCGCGCCCCGGCCTTCCGCCTGCGCGGCAACGGCGTCGAGCCGCAATTCGCCCTGATGCGGCCGCTCTCCTCCGACGCGGCGCTGCTCGCCGATGCCCAGGACCCTGCAACGCTCGCCGCTGCCGCCGCCGCAGCCGCCGGTACCGATCCGGCCGCGACCAATCCCGACCTCAAGGCGGCCAAGTCCGCCGCAGTCGCGGGCAGCATCGACAGCTTCCAGCGCGCAGTGCTTCGCCGTTACGAGCCGATGACCAGCGATGCCGCAGATGCGGAGCTTGGCCGCAAGGTCGGCAACATCTCTCCGGCGATGCGCTGGGCGTTGTCCGGCCTGCCCGCCAAGCCAGGCGAGGCGGTGACTGCGCACGGCCAGGCGGCACCGGCCGCCAAAGCGGCTGACGCCCCTGCGGTCAAGCCGGCCGCGCCGCGCTGCCTCGATGGCGTGCGCAGGCTGCCCGAGCTGATCGCCGGGCCGAGCGAGAAGCAGGCCTGCTGAGGCTCGCCTGATGGGAAGGCCGGACGGCTGCAAGCTTTCCGGTCGCCCTCGCGTCCTGATAGGCTGGACAGAGTGCCAGGCCTCGGGCGAAAAGCGCGACCGCAACGCGGCGCTCCTGGGAGGTAGGACATAGTCATAGCGGCGAAGAATTCGCCCATTGCCGGACCGGAAGATATTTTCGGCCTGCTGATCGATGGTGCCCGGCAGGGCCGGCGCGGCGTGCTCGCCACGATCACCGGGCTGACCGGGACCGGCGCGCGTGCGATCGGCACCCACATGGCGGTGCTCGACGACGGCGCAAGCGCAGGCTCTTTCTCGAGTGGCTGCGTCGAAGCCGCGATCGTCGCGGAGGCGCAGGCTGTGCTTGCCGAAGGCCGTCCGCGGACAACCCGCTTCGGCCAGGATTCGCCCTATATGGATATCAGGCTGCCCTGCGGCGGCGGCATGGATGTGCGGTTCGTGCCCGACCCGCCGGCCGCGGCCATGGACCGCGCCGCGTCCCTGCTCGCCGAGAGGTCGCCGATCACCCTCTTCCTCGACGGACCGGGCGGTGTTGCAGTGGAGCCTGGCTGGTCGCCGCAGGACGACGGCTTTCGGGTTCGCCATGCCCCGGCGCTGCGAGTCGTGCTCCTCGGACATGGCGCCGAGATGGTCGCGACGCTCAAGCTCGGCCTCGCGCACGGTGCCGATATCGTGGTCGTTTCTCCCGAGGCGGATTTCGTCGCCGAAGCCGAAGCCGTCGGCGCCGAGGCCCACCATCTCAAATCCCCGGGTAGCCCGGTCGCGCTCGCCGCCGATCCCTGGACTGCCTTGCTGTATCTGTTCCACGATCACGATTGGGAGCCGGATCTCATGGAGCGCGGCCTTGCGACTCCGGCCTTCTGGATCGGGGCGATGGGCAGCCGTCGGACCCAGGCTGCGCGGCGTGCGGCGCTCTCCGCCCGCGGTGTCGATGCCGAAGCGATTGCGCGCATCCAGGGGCCGGTGGGGCTGATTCCTTCGTCTCGGGACCCGGCGACCCTCGCGCTCTCCGCCTTCGCCGAGATCGTCGGCGCTTATCAGCAGGTCGCGGCATGATAGAGATCGGGCAAAGCGCGGCCGTGTTGCTCGCTTCGGGTTTTTCGAGTCGTTTCGGCCAGTCGAACAAGCTGCTCAGGCCGTTGCGGGGCAAGCCGCTGGTCGCTCACGCGGCGGAATTGGTCGGCTCTCTGCCGTTCCGGGAGCGGGTTGCCGTGGTTGCCCCGAGGGAAAGCTCGCTTCGGACCCTGCTTGCGGGCTACGGATTCAGGACGA
>JAQGLD010000313.1 GCA_028293055.1 Alphaproteobacteria bacterium | reverse complement strand
GCGCGGAGTGGCTGGCGCTGATCCATGCCGCCGAGATCGCAATCCACCTCGGGCTCGACGATGTCGTCTTCGTCGGCGATTCCGCCCTGGTAATCCATCAGGCCAAGGGCGAATGGAAGTGCCGCGGGGATGGCTTCCAGGGCTTGCTGGCCCGATTCCGCGCGCTGGCCGAGCAACTGCCGACGGTCAAGCTGCGTCGGGTCAAGCGCAGCCAGAACCTTGCCGGAATCGTGCTCGAGCGGCTGCATGGGGGGCTCGGCGTCGCCCGGGCGTCGGAGGCCGTTGCGCCCGATTTCCGATCGGTGCAGGATCGCCGGGATATTCGGAGAGAGGGATGAGCCTGCGCAGGCGATTGACGATATTGCTCGCGCTGGCGGCCGTACCGGCCGGCTTCGCCATCGCACACTTCGGGCTGATCGCCCCGACCCCCGGCATGTTCTTCGCGCTCGGCGTGCTCGCCTGCCTGTGCTGCGTCGGGATCGTCCTGGGCTGGCGCGACGCGCGTCGCCGGGCGCGTTCGGGCGAGCCGATCGGCGACTGATCTACGCGTTTCGCCGCAGCCGCGATTAAGACGCTGGAAATCGGGATGGGTTAGGATAGCCCTCGAGATTGCCTCTATAATGACGACAGGGCCTGAGCTTTGCCGCACGCGCGGCGATGCGCTTTGGCCGGAGACCGACACGTGAGCCAGTATCCGGGGGGAGACACGGCCAGTTCCGCCGCCGATCGCGGCGACGCATCGCCGTGCCCTGCCGGGGTCGCAGCGCCCGTCCCGCCTCGCCGGGGCCCGAATTAGTGGACCAGCCCGCCGAACTGGCCGAGCCCAGGACCCGCGCGCCGCGCACCAATCTGTTCATCGCCGCCACGGTCGATGTCCGCGGCCGCTCGATGCCGGTGCGGGTCCGCAACATGTCCCAGACCGGAGCCCTGATCGAGACGAGCAGCGGCCTGGCGCCGGGAACCCCGCTGACCCTGCGCCGCGGCGATCACGTCGCCTCGGGCTGGATCGTCTGGTGCGACGGCCAGAAATGCGGAATCTCCTTCGCCGAGGCGGTATCGGTCTCGGAGTGGATGGGGCGCCCGCTGAGGCGGGACCCCGAGGGCCAGCGCCAGGTCGACGCGATCCAGGCGCAGATCCGCAGCGGCGCGGCGCCGCAGGCCGGCCCGGAGCCGGCGAAGACGATATTGCTCCCGCACGAGCTCCAGCAGCGCCTCTCCGAGGAGCTGGCCGGAATCAAGCAGGTGATCGACGAGATCGGCGATCGTCTCTCGAGCGAGCCGTTGCTGATGGATCGCCACGCCGAATCGATGCAGCAGTTCGACATAGTCGGCCAGACCCTCGGCCATCTCGCCAAATTGCTCGTCTCCAGCGACCCCGCCCGCGCGGTGGACGAGATCGGCATGGAAAGCCTGCGCAAGCGGCTGATGCGCGAGCGCGAGGGCGCGCGGGCGGACCCGTCGCTACTGCAGGCGTGGACAATCGATCCCGAGGGCTGAGGCTCGGTTCCAGTTCCTCACTCCTCGAACCTTCTCCCTCTGGGAGAGGTTGGTCGCGGCGAAGCCCGGCCGGGTGGGTCCGCTACTAAGAGTGCCGTGCCCTCACCCTCCCACCGCTTCGCGGCGGGTCCCTCCCTCTCCCGTCGGGAGAGGTTGTTAGCGCCCGCCGCGGGCTGCCGCGCTCTTGTCGCGGGTGGCGCGGAACTCGCTGTCGGAGCTCCAGTTCGGCCAGGCGCGGCTGTCCGCCAAAGCGCGGCCGGTGCGGTAGAGCAGGGTCAGATCGGGTGCGACTCCGCTCATGTCCCAGTCGGCGCTCCATTCGTCGGCGGGCTGGTGGTAGCGGTCCTTGGTGTAGGCGTCGGAAAGGGCCTTGCCGCGTTCGACCCCGCCCCGGACGAGGTCGCGGCCGGTGCCGAAGGAGAGCGCCGGGACGCCTTGCTTGGCGAAGGAGAAATGGTCCGAGCGATAGAAGCCGCCAGCCTCGGTGCGCGGGTCCGGAGTGTAGGCCCGGCCGAGCGCCCGGCCCTGTTCGACGAGCAGGTCGAGCAGGCCGAGCCTGGCGACCCCCGAAATGGTGAAGTCGCGGGCAGCGCCCTCGCCGATCGTCGAATCCATGTTGATCACGCCCGCCGTGGTCGCCGCCGGCCAGACCGGGTTCGAGGCATAATATTCGGAGCCGAGCAGCCCTTTCTCCTCGGCCGTGACGGCGAGGAAGACCAGGCTCCGGTCGGTGCGCGGAGCGGCGGCAAAGGCGCGGCCGAGCTCGAGCAGCATCGCGATGCCCGAGGCATTGTCGCGCGCGCCATTGTAGATCCGGTCGCCGCGCGCGTCGGGCGCTCCGATTCCGAGATGGTCCCAATGGCCCGAATAGATCACGCTTTCATTGGGATGGGCGCGCCCGGGCAGCCGGCCGAGGACATTGTGCGAGACGATCACCACCGGCTTGACCGCATAGTCCGCGCTCAAGGTCGGCTTGAGCTCGACCGGCCTGAAGTCGCGATGGCGGGCGGCAGCCTTCATCGCCTCGAAATCGAGTCCCGACGCCCGGAACAGGCTTTCGGCGAGGTCGCGCTGGATCCAGGCCTCGAGCGGCGCGTGCGCGGCCTTCGGGTCCTTGCGGACGATGTCGAACATCGTGTTGGTGTTCGAGTTGCGAACCGTCGGCCAGCCATAGGAAGCCGGCGCATATTCGTGGACGATCAGGGTGCCGAGCGCGCCCTGCCGAGCGGCCTCCTCATATTTGTAGGTCCAGCGGCCATAATAGGTCATCGTCTTGCCGCCGAAATCGCCTTCGCCAGGCTCGCCCTTGGCCTCGAAATCCGGATCGTTGATCAGCACGACCAGAATCTTGCCCCTGAGGTCGACGCCCTTGAAATCGTCCCAATTGCGTTCGGGCGCCTTGACCCCGTAGCCGACGAAGACGAGCGGCGCGTTGCGGATCGCGACCCGCGAGTCCCCGTTCAGAGCGGCGCGCACCGCGATCTCCTGGCCCTGGGTGAGCGTGCGCGGCGCATGGGCGTCGGCCATTCCGGACAGCGACAGAGCCGGAGTGCCGACGATGCTCGACTGGAGCAGGGGCACATCCTGGGTCCAGGCGCGGGTCTTGCCCTTGAGCTCGCCGCCGGGCTGGAGCCCCGCCGCCTTCATCCGCGCGACGATGTAGGCGACCGTCCTGGTCTCGGCAGGAGTCGCGGGCCCGCGGCCCTCGAAGGCGTCGGAGGAAAGGGTTCGGACATCCTCGGTGACCCGGGAGATGTCGAAGCTTGGGGTCGGCGCCGCCGGTACGGCGAGCGCGGCGGCGGAGGGGAGCAGAGCCAGAGCGGCGAATAGGGCCTTGGTGCGCACAGACATCTTGATTCCCATGTGAGGCAAAGACGAGCGACTGCTTGATAGCCTCAGTTTCGCGGCGGTCCAGCATCAACCGGCCTCCACGCGCCGGGGCGGGGCCGGCATGCCTCCCCGCCGTGATGCTTGCGGCAGTCGAGGCAGTGGCAGAGACCGGGTGGGGGCGTTCTGTCGCGGCGATCCGGACGTCGCCGCAAAGGCATCCGCCGGCTACTGGGTCCATGGGTGGTCTCAGTTTGGGGCCGGGGGGGGTTGGCGATCAGCGCGAGCGTTCGGCGAGGCCGCAATCGTCACCCTGAACTCGTTTCAGGGTCCAGCTGGTCATGCTCCCGGTGGGCGGCGAACTGGATGCTGAAACGAGTTCAGCATGACGAGAGCGGCAGATGCGCCGGACGATCCACCCTCACATCAGCTTGTCGAGCGTGATCGGGAGGTCGCGCACCCTTTTCCCGGTCGCATTGTAGACTGCGTTGGCGACCGCGGCGGCGGTGCCGGTGATTCCGATCTCGCCGATGCCGCGGGCGCCCATCGGGGTGTGGG
>JAQGLD010000602.1 GCA_028293055.1 Alphaproteobacteria bacterium | reverse complement strand
AGAAACCCCGCCTTCGAGCGGGGTTTTTTGTTGCCCGATTGGGGCTCCGGCCTGCGTGTCCCGCGGTTTCCTAAGACCCCGTCCGGAGCGCACACAGCGCTTTGGATTTCGCTCTGGCGGGCGAGTGGAGCAGCCCGCGAGGCCAGTCGAACGATCCCCCGGATCGTCCTTGGTGGCCTCGCCTCGTCAGGCTCATGATCTGAAGGTCGTAGGTTCAAATCCCACCCCCGCAACCTACAACAAACCCCGCCTTCGAGCGGGGTTTTTTGTTGCCCGCCTCGCACCAAAGCGCGGATCGACCCTTCGGACCCGTGGCGGCGTCGCTTTCCCTGCCGGCCCGGCCGGTTCTTCTCCTATCGGGCGTTGTGCTCCGCCTTTATCCATGCTTTCATTCCACCTGCGCAACCAGGGGGAACGACCATGGCTACCGATCCAGGCCCGTCGCGGACCACATCACTCGTCGACCGCGTCAAGAACATTCTCATGCAGCCCAAGACCGAATGGCCGCTCATAGCCGCAGAGCCGGCGACGATCGCGGGCATCTACCGCAATTATGTCGTGATCCTCGCCGCGATCGGACCGATCTGCATGATGATCGGGCTGATGCTGATGGGCGGCGGCTTCATCCATTTCGCCACCAGCTTTCTGATCGGCCAGGCGATACTGAGCTATATCCTGGCGCTGGTCGGCGTCTATGTGATCGCCCTTATCATCGACGCGCTCGCCCCGACCTTCGGCGGAGTGAAGAGCCAGGTGGGCGCCTTCAAGGTGGCAGCCTATTCGATGACCGCCAGCTGGGTGGCCGGCGTGCTGTTCATCATTCCCCTGCTCGGGATACTGGCCCTGGTCGCGGCGATTTACGGTTTCTACCTGCTCTATCTCGGCCTTCCGGCCGTCATGAAGGCGCCCGCGGACAAGGTGGTCGGCTATACCATCGCCGTGGTTATCGCCTCCATCATCGTCCTGTTCCTGATCAGCACGATCACCACGCGTGCGATGTATGCGATGATGCCGCAGGCATCCCCGGTAAGCACGATCACCTTCTCGGCGCCAGCCGGCTAACGAGAAGCGAGAATTGCCTCGGCGAGCTCGACATCCGCGGGCTTGTCCACGTCGATCGCGGCTTCCGGAAACGGGAGCCGCACGGCGTTCAGGCTCAGGCCCATCCGGCGCCCGATTCGCGCCAGCGCCGCGTCGAGCGTGATCGTCCGGGTCAACGCCCGCACCAGCAGCACCGGTCCGAAATAAGAGATCAGGCGCAGCGCCTTCTTGCGGTCCTTCTCGACCCGTGCCCAGAAGCCCAGCGCGCCGCGCGAGGCCGCAGTCGCCAACGCGAAGAGATTGGCGCCGCTGTAATCGCCGTCGCCAAGCCTCAGCCAGGTCCGCTTGGTGTCGTGGACGCGTTCCACGACCGACCGCTCGACCAATGCGAAGGCGACATCCGCACCGCCTGCGCCGGCAATGAAGCACTCGACCATTTCAGGCGTCAGCAAAGCATGGTCCGCAGTGGTGACGAGCAGGGGAAAGGGGGCCTGGGCACCGCCCGCAACAGCCAAGATGCTGGCGGAGATGCCATCCCCGGATTGTGCTGCAGCGATGCGCGCATCCTCCGCCATCCATTGGAGTTGCCCGTGCATCAGCGCTCCGGGATGCTGGGCAAGGACCAGGATCCTGGCGATCGAGGGCGAGGCGAGCAGGGTGCGGGCCACCCGGCCGAGCATCGGCTCGCCTCCGATCGGAATCAGCGCCTTGGCCGCGACTCCGTAGCGCGCCGGGAACGCCTCCTCGCCCGGCCGCTCGCCGGCGAGCAAAATTGCGGTCCATTCTCCCATGGCAGCGCTTCAACACCTTCCGAGCGTCGGCGCCACGAAAAAAGTGACGCTCGTATCTGCCTTCGCTAAACCGTGGCTCCGGGCGCTACGCCTCATTCTCCGATCAGCGGGCGCCTATGCCGATCCACACCGCCATCATGCTCAGCGCCGGCAAGGGCACGCGCCTGCTGCCTCTGACGCTCGACCGGCCGAAATGCCTGGTCCCGGTCGGCGGCAAGCTGATCGTCGACCATCATATCGACGCTCTGGCGGAGATCGGGGTCGAGCGGCGGGTCGTGGTCGGCGGCTATCGAATCGACCGGCTCGCGGCGCACATCGCCGCACGCGGCGGCGACGCGGAGTTGCTGTTCAACCCGTTCTGGGCGGTGGCGAGCAGCATCAGCAGCGTCTGGGCTGCACGCCACCTGCTCGAGGGCGATTTCGCAATCCTCAACGGGGACACCGTGTTCGACCCGGCCGTGCTCGAGGACGGCTTCTCCAGGCTCCGGCCCGGAATCAACCTGCTCGTCGAGCCGATCGCGGCTCCCGATGACGACGACATGCTGGTCGCGCTGGACGGCGACGCGGTGGCGGCAGTCGGCAAGTCGCTCGACCCTTCCGTCGCCGGCTATCGCTCGCTGGGCGTTATCGCGGCCTCGGGCGACGGCGGCGCCTACCGCGCGACCCTCGACCGGATGATTGCCGGCCCCGACGGGATCCACGCCTTCCACCACGGCATCATCCACGCCCTCGCCCAGGAAGATGATGGCGTGCACGCGGTATTGATCGAGCGCGGCCACTGGGCGGAAATCGACCGGCCCGAGGATATCGAGGGCTGGGACCCTCCTGCCTGAGGGCAGGAAGGAGAGAAAGCTCACGCCAGCCAGCTCCGGATTTCGCGCCCGCGCGCCCGCGCTGCGAAGGCCTGGGCTAGCTGGATGGCGTGAACGACCAATGAAATCACCGTCCACGCCGCCACTCCGGCCAGTCCCCAGTCCGGCCGCGCGAAGGCGAGCGAGACGAGCAGGATCACCCAGTTCGGGTTGCGCC
>JAQGLD010000292.1 GCA_028293055.1 Alphaproteobacteria bacterium | reverse complement strand
CGTGACGCGATCATGGCCGAGGCCCATCGGCTCGGCCTCGAGCAATTGGTCGAGGCGGTCGAGGTCCCGACCGAGAATATCACCGAGGTCCGCCGAGGCAAGAATGTCACTTCTGACCGCAAGTTCTTCCCCGGTTATGTCCTCGCCAAGCTCAACATGAACGACGACGTCTACCACCTTGTGAAGAACACTCCGAAGGTGACCGGCTTTCTCGGCTCGATGGGCAAGCCCCAGGCGATCTCGGAAACCGAGGCGGCGCGAATCCTCAACACCAAGGACGAGGCCGCGGCCGCCGCTCCGAAGACCAAGATCAGCGTCGATTATGAGATCGGCGACAGCGTCAAGGTGCTCGACGGCCCGTTCGCGAGCTTCAACGGCCTGGTCGAGGAGCTCGATTTCGATCGCGGCCGGGTCAAGGTCGGAGTCTCGATCTTCGGCCGCGCCACCCCGGTCGAGCTCGAGTTCGAGCAGGTCGAACTGATCAAGTGACGCGAAGCGTCATCCCGGCGAAGGCCGGGATCTCGACGACCAGGTCCGTGCCCTCATCTCGCTAAGGTCCCGACCTTCACCGGGATGACGGACTGGATTTTCCCGGTCCGCCCCTACCCTGCCCCATCCCGGCCTATCATATAGACGGGGAGCAGGAGTCCCGGATGTCACGATCGATCAAGGACGATGCGTCCGCTTCGCAGCCTGGCTGGATGCAGATCGCCGAGGCCGAGGAGAAAGCCGGAATATCCGAGCTTTCCCCCGCCACCCATTCTCGAATCCTCGAATATCTCGCGACCTGCGAGGACCTCGAGGATGACGAGTTCGGCCGCTACGACACGCCCTGGTGCTCGGCCTTCGTCAACTGGTGCGTGCTTCGGGCCGGCTTGGCCGGGACCAATTCGGGCTGGGCGCGCTCTTGGCGCAATTGGGGCAGTGAGGATCTCGAACCCGGCGCCGGCTCGATCGCGGTCTGGTCGCGTTTCCGGGATGTCGGGGCAGGATTCGAACGGGTCGGCGGCCATGTCGCCTTCCTCGTCGCGGACCATGGCGAGACCGTCGAGGTGCTAGGCGGCAACCAGCGCGACCAGGTGTGCCGCGCCGTCTACCCGAAGAACGGCTTCCTGACCGATTCGGTCGACCGTTCCGGGCCGACCAGCGACCGCTACGAATTTCTCGGCTTCAGGAAAGCCTGAACGAGACGGTTTCCAAACCGCGCCAATTGCGCTAAGGGGGCCGTCTTCCAGACACCAGCGACGGGAATGTGGGCATCACCCCACGCTCCAGCTCGCGTCCGGAAATCTCGTCAGTTTCAGACGAGGCCGCGGGAGGCGGGCTTCGGCCCTCCGTTCGAACCGCTAAACTTGAACCGGACGGTTCGCGGGGAATGCGGCTTGCCGCCTTTGCGCGCGATCCGACCAGCAACAGAGTGAGTGAAAATGGCTAAGAAGATTACGGGCTACATCAAGCTCCAGGTGCCCGCTGGCGCCGCCAATCCGTCGCCGCCGATCGGCCCTGCGCTCGGTCAGCGGGGCGTCAACATCATGGAATTCTGCAAGTCGTTCAACGCGGCGACCGGCGAAGTCGAAAAGGGCATGCCCATTCCGACCGTCATCACCGTCTATGCAGACCGCAGCTTCAGCTTCGAGACCAAGACTCCGCCGGCCAGCTACCTGATCAAGAAGGCCGCGAACCTCAAGGCGGGCTCCAAGGAGCCGGGCAAGATCATCGCCGGCAAGATCAAGCGCTCGGCCCTTCGCGACATCGCGGAGACCAAGATGAAGGATCTCAACGCCAACGATCTCGACGCGGCGACCCGCATCATCGAAGGCTCCGCCCGCGCGATGGGCCTCGAAGTGGTGGAGGGCTGATATCATGGCCAAGCAGACCAAGAAGCAGAAGAAGCTCGCCGAGACCGTCGACATCACCCGGCTCTACGGAGTGAGTGAGGCGATCGAGACGCTGAAGGCGAACGCCACCGCCAAGTTCGACGAGACGATCGAGGTCGCTCTCAACCTCGGCGTCGATCCGCGCCACGCCGACCAGATGGTCCGCGGGGTGGTCACCCTGCCCGCCGGCACCGGCAAGGACGTCCGCGTCGCGGTGTTCGCGCGCGGCAACAAGGCGGACGAGGCCCGCGAGGCCGGTGCCGATATCGTCGGCGCCGAGGATTTGATGGAGACCATCCAGGGCGGCACCATCGATTTCGACCGGGTGATCGCGACTCCCGACATGATGGGCATCGTCGGCCGGCTCGGCAAGGTGCTCGGCCCCAAGGGGCTGATGCCGAACCCGAAGCTCGGCACCGTCACCCCGAACGTCACCGAGGCAGTCAAGGCGGCCAAGGGCGGCCAGGTCGAGTTCCGGGTCGAGAAGGCCGGAATCATCCACTCCGGTATCGGCAAGGCGAGCTTCTCGAACGAGGATCTCAAGCGCAACTTCGACGCCTTCGTCGACGCGATCGTCCGCGCCCGGCCGACCGGCGCCAAGGGCAAATATGTCAAGAAGGTTGCCCTGAGCTCGTCTATGGGCCCCGGTCTCAAGGTGGATGTCGCCGAGGTCGCGACGATCTGATCGTCGCCGTCTCGGGCTCGAACTGGAAGGGGCCGGGGCGAAAGCTCCGGCCCTTTTCGATTCACAAACCGGCCACTGATCGCATCGGCGCGCGGAACCGCTCCACCCAAAGCTCGTTTCGCCCCTGACACGGCATTTCCCGTGCCTCTTTCACTCCAATCAGGGGTTGATTCATGCTTGCTATCATTGCCGCAATCCTGCTCGTCCTGTGGCTGCTCGGCTTCGCGGTCTTCCACGTGGCCGGCGGCCTCATCCACATCATCATCGTCGTTGCGGTGATCCTGTTCATCGTCCATTTCATCCGCGGCCGCGGGGTCTGAAGCCTCCGCTCTCGGGCGGACGCGAATCCCGCCCGATCTCGACACCATGATGCGGCGGGCGGCCTGGATCGGCCGTCCCGCCGCCACGGCCTGCTTGACTTTCCCCGGTTTTCGGTTAGTGGCCCGCCTTCGCGCGAGGGTACTGCCCGCGTCGCGAGCGGAAGGATGAAGGCCCTGACTCGGGCTCGATCATCCTTCCAAGCCGTCCGAGACAGTTGGTGCACCCGAAAGGGGCTTAATCTCCAGCCTAGACGGGGAAGAGTTTTCCGGGAAATCGTCCGTGCGAGGACGATCCGGGTTTGCCGAGCGTCCCTGCGGGGCTCGGTGCTTCTCCCCTTCGGACCATGGTCGGTCGAGGCTACGGCTTCGGCAGTCCAGCAGGCGCGCGGATGTTTCGCGCGTCTTTCCGCGCGGCGGACGGTCCGCCGCGCGACAAGTGGAGAGAAGCATGGATCGAGCTCAGAAATCCGAGCTGGTCGAAGCGCTCAAGCAGACGTTCAACGAGACCAGCGTGGTGGTGATCACCCGCAATCTCGGCATGACGGTGGCCCAGTCCACCAATTTGCGGAACAAGATGCGCGACGCCGGCGCCAGCTACAAGGTGTCCAAGAACTCGCTCGCTCTCATTGCCCTCGAGGGCACGCCCTACGCTTCGATCAGCGACATGCTGACCGGGCCGACGGCGCTCGCCACATCCCCCGATCCGGTCGCGGCTGCCAAGGTGGCCGTCGACTTCGCGAAGACCAACGACAAGTTGGAAATCGTCGGCGGAGCGATGGGCGATACCGTCCTCGACGTAAATGGAGTGAAGGCCCTTGCCGAGCTTCCGTCGCTCGATGAGCTGCGCGCGCGCATCATTGGCCTGGTCCAGGCACCGGCCACCAAGATCGCCCGCGTCCTCAACGAGCCGGCTGCCCAGCTGGCCCGCGTCTTCGCGGCCTACGCCGCGAAAGAAGACGCCTGAACATCATCGTGACTTTGGGCCGATGGCCCGCATAGGAGACTTAAAATGGCAGACATCAATTCCCTCGTCGATCAGCTCTCCGAGCTGACCGTTCTCGAAGCCGCCGACCTCGCCAAGGCTCTCGAGGAAAAGTGGGGCGTTTCGGCCGCCGCTGCGGTTGCGGCGGCTCCGGCTGGCGGCGGCGCTGCCGGTCCGGTCGAGGAAGAGAAGACCGAGTTCGACGTCATCCTCACCGGCGACGGCGGCAAGAAGATCAACGTGATCAAGGAAGTCCGCGCGATCACCCAGCTCGGCCTCGGCGAAGCCAAGGCCCTGGTCGAAGGCGCTCCGAAGCCGGTCAAGGAGGGCATCTCCAAGGCCGAGGCCGAGGAGCTCAAGAAGCGCCTCGAGGAAGCCGGCGCGACCGTCGAGCTGAAGTGACCCGGCGCGCCGCAAGGCGCGCGCGGAGTCATCCCGGCGAAGGCCGGGATCCAGGCCCGAGCCAGTCTCGGACCGATGAACAAAAAGAAGGGCGGCACCGCAAGGCGCCGCCCTTTTTCTTTGCCTCCCTCCCCGCCTTTTTTACCTGCCCTCCCTCGACTCAGGGAGGGGCACCTATTTCTTCACCCCGCCGAATAAAGCTTGACCAGCCGATACAGGAACGCCCGCCCGTCCATCAGGGACTTCACCCTCATGCGCTCGTTGAGCCCGTGCGCATGGCTTCCCTCGCGATCACTGAAGAAGCCGGATAGCCCGTAGGTCGGAATTCCCGCGGGTGTCAGGAAGGCGCCGTCGGTGCCGCCTGCGGCCATTTGCGGCACCAGCGGAACGCCCGGAAACACCTCGCTCGCCGCTTTCTTCGCCGGTCCGATGACCCGATCGCTGAGCGGTGGCGGCGGAGCGATCTCGCTTCTCGTCTCGAGCGTGCCGATCTTGACCTGGGGATCGCCGATCACCCGTTCCAGCTCCTGGCGGACCGCCTCGACCGAAGTGCCAGGGAAGATACGGCAATTCACGTTCGCCCGCGCCCGCTGCGGCAGCGCGTTAGTGGCATGACCGCCCTCGATCATCGTCGCGACGCAGGTCGTGCGAAGCACCGCGTTCCACGAAGGATCCGCGGCTGCGATCGTCGCCGCCGCCTTGGCATCGGCCGGATTGGCCGCGAAGGCGGCCATGGCGGGCGCTGCCGCATCGGGCAGCAATTTAGCCATCGCTCCGAAATAGCCGCGGGTCGCAGCGTTCGACTGGACCGCGAAATCATAGCCGCGCAGCCGGATCAATGCGTCGGACAATCGGTAGATCGCATTCTCCCTCACCGGGCGAGCGCTGTGGCCGCCGGGATTGGTCACTTCGACGCTGTAATTCTGGGGGAATTTCTCCCCGGCCTGGATGTTGAGCACGACGGGCTTGCCGGTCTCGTCGAGCAGGCCGCCGGCACCTTCGTTGAGCGCAAATTCGGCATCGATCAGCTGCCGCTCCTTCGCCGCGAGATATTGGGCGCCGTTGAATGCGCCCGCAGTCTCCTCGCCGCAGGTCAACGCCATCTTGATCGTCCGCTTCGGCTTGTAGCCCTCGCGCTTGAACCGGGCGAGCGTGTCGACCCAGACCGCCGCCTGCGCCTTGTCGTCGGACGCGCCGCGCGCGTAGAAATAGCCATTCTCCTCGACCAGGGAGAAGGGATCGCGCTGCCAGTCGGCGCGGTTGGCCTCGACGACATCGATATGGGCGAGAAGCAGGATCGCCTTCAGCTTCGGATCGCTGCCCGGCAGGATCGCGACGAGATTGCCCTCCTTGGGATGGTCTGGCTCGACGATGAGGTGAAGATCCTCCTCCCCGAACCCGGCTGCCTTCAGCCGCGCCGCCATACGCTGCGCAGCAAGCGTGCAGCTGCCGACGGACAGGGTCGTATTGGTCTCGATCAACTCCTTGTAGGTGGCCCGGAAGGCCGCTTCGTCGGCACTGGGCTGAGCCGATGCGGAGGCCGCCGTGGCAAGGAGGGTGGCTGCGAGCGCGGACAGGCGAAGGTTCATTCATGCGTCTCCAACTGGAATTGCGCGATCATTCCCCGCCGATGGCAGCTCTGTCCATCGCCAAAGCGAAGCTCGACGCAGCCATTGCTATTCTCTCGGGGCGGCGCCGCGAAGGTGACGCGGCCGCCCTTTAAGGCTAATCCGATCCAGAAATGAGCGACGGGCCGGGGATCGATATGCAGGCGGAGGTGGCGGCGGTGGCGCGGATCGCCGCTGTCCCGGCGATTCTCGATCTCGTCTGCCAGATCACCGGCATGGGATTCGCCGCCATTGCGCGGGTCACAGAAGAGCAATGGATCGCGTGCAGCGTCCGCGACGGAATCGGTTTCGGGCTGCTGCCGGGCTCGGGGCTCGAGGTCGAATCGACGATCTGCAACGAGGTACGCCAGTGCCGTCAGCCGGTGGTGATCGATCATGTCGCCGAGGACCCCGACTGGCGCGACCACCACACTCCGGCAATGTACGGTTTCCAATCCTATATCTCGGTCCCGATCGTGCTTCCCGACGGCACCTTCTTCGGGACGCTGTGCGCGATCGATCCCAAGCCTGCGGTGCTGCGCACCCCGCAGGTCACCGCGATGTTCGCCATGTTTGCCGAGCTGATCGCCTTCCACCTCGATTCGCTCGCCAAGGTCGAGACCAGCCAGGCCGCCCTGCTCGACGCTCGCGAGACGGCGACCTTGCGCGAACAGTTCATCGCAGTGCTCGGTCACGATCTCAGGAACCCGCTGGCTGCGATCGACGGCGGCGTCAGGCTGCTGGCCCGCGAAACGCTCAGCGAGCGTGGGCGCAAGGTCGCGACCCTCATGCAGCAGAGTACAGCGCGCATGTCGGCGCTGATCGACGATGTCCTCGATCTCGCCCGGGGACGGCTCGGCGGGGGCCTTCCGCTGGAGCGGAGGCGGAGCGAGGCGCTCGGCCCCGTGCTCGACCAGGTGATTGCAGAGCTGCGCGCCACTCATGGCGATCGGACGATCGAGACCGATTTCAACCTGACCGGTGCGGTCGACTGCGATCGTTCGCGCCTGTCCCAGCTTTTCTCCAACCTGATCGGCAACGCCCTCACCCACGGCGCTTCGGGCACTCCGGTGAGCATTTCCGCGAGCACCGATTCGCGCCGTTTCGTCTTCTCGGTCGCCAATCAGGGCGAGCCGATCGCGCCCGCGATCATCGAACGCCTGTTCGAGCCCTTCTCGCGCGGCGACCTTCGCGAAGGTCAGGGCGGCCTCGGGCTCGGCCTCTACATCGCCTGGGAGATTGCGCGCGCGCATCGCGGCACGCTCGAGGTCAAGTCGAACCGCGACGAGACCCGGTTCACCTTCCGAATGCCACTAAGCTGAACTCGCCTGCTCGTCGGCTATCCACCCACGGGCCTTCGCAGGATTTTCTCCATCACCTTGCCCTTGGCGAGCTCGTCGACCAGCTTGTCGAGATAGCGGATCTCCCGCATCGTGGGCTCTTCGACCGCCTCGACTCGAACCCCGCACACCGTCCCGGTGATCAGCGACCGCGAAGGATTCATCCCCGGCGCCTGCGCGAAGAAATCCTCGAAGCTCGTCCGATTGGCCAATTGCGCGTCCAGCCCCTCCTGGCAGTGACCGGTCAGCCAGCGGATGATCTCGTCGACCTCCGCCTTCGTCCGTCCCTTCTTCTCCGCCTTGGCGAGGTAATAGGGATAGACGCTGGCAAAGCTGGCCGAACAGATACGATGCTTGTCCATGTCCTGCATCCCACGCCTGATGCACCCGGGATGCATCGAAGTGGCGAGGATGACCAGAGGGGATCGATCGCCGGTCCGAGGCTCGATCGCCCGCGACGAGACCTCACCGCAGCGGCGCCGCAGCGCTCGTTTGTGCCCGAGCCCTCCCGCAAATGCCTTGCATCAACCGTCGGCTTGCCCGCGCCGAAAGCCGGGCTTAGGCAGGCCGCATCGCACCAACCGAGGAACTCGCCTTGCGCGCCCACACGCTGATCGCCGCTCTTTCGCTCGCCGCTTTCCTGGC
>JAQGLD010000559.1 GCA_028293055.1 Alphaproteobacteria bacterium | reverse complement strand
CGAGCTTCGCGGTCGCTTGGAGCTACTGGGTCTCGATCCTCAGCGCCAATTCGGCGATCTCACTGACCACGGTCAGCTATCTCAGCCACTTCTTCCCGGGCCTCGCGGCTGCGCCGGGCCTCGTCGCGATCCTGCTCGTATGGATGCTGACCACGATCAGCTGTGCGACGCTGCGCGGGGCCGTCGATATCCAGGTCGTCACCACTCTGCTGAAGCTGTTGCCGCTCGCCGCGGCGCTGGTGCTGATCGCCCTGATCGGCTCCGGCCACGAAGCCGCACCGCCCGCCGACGCGCCGATCCCGATCGGCCTCGGCGCAATCGCTTCAACCGCCGCGCTCACCCTCTGGGCGATGGTCGGCTTCGAGGCTGCGACGATCCCCGCCGAGCATATCAAGGACCCCGCCCGCACCATCCCCCGGGCCACCATGGTCGGCACCCTGTTCACAGGAATCCTCTACCTCTTTGCCTGTACCGGTGTCGCAATGCTGCTTCCGCGCGCCGTCGCGGTGCATTCGAATGCGCCCTTCGCCGATTTCATCGGCAGCCATTGGGGCTCCGGCCCGGCCTCGCTGGTCGCCATCTTCGCCGCGATCAGCACGCTCGGCGCCCTGAACGGCTGGATCCTGCTGCAGGGCGAGCTGCCGCGCGCGATGGCGGCCGACGGCGTGTTTCCGGGCTGGCTGGCCCAGCTCTCGCCGGCGGGCACTCCGGTGCGTGCCCAGTTGGTGTCGAGCGGGATCATCACCCTGCTCCTGCTCGCCAACCAGGGTTCTGTGATCGGCTTGATCGAGAAAATGGCCCTGGTCTCCACCATCGCCTCGCTGGTCGCCTATCTCGCCTGCTCGGTCGCCGCTCTGAAGCTGCAGGCGGAAGGCCGGCTGGCGCGATCGCCCCTGTTGATCGCCGCCTGTATCCTCGGCTTCCTCTATTCGTCCTGGGCGGTCTATGGCGCGGGGTTGAAGCCGCTCGTCCTCGGTGTCGCGCTGATCGTCGCCGGCCTGCCCGTCTATCTCCTCGTCCATCGCGGACATTTGCGTGGCGGCCGGCCGGCCTCGAGCGAAGCATGACGCCAACATCCGCCCTGGCGACCAAGCGTGGGACGGCACGGACGGGCCCGCTTGTGAGCGCGGGCATCTGGCCCTATCCCTGACCGCTTATGGCCCGCGTCGCTGTTCCCAGGTCCCGCTTCAGGCAGGCCGTCATCACTCTCTTCAAGATTGGTCTGTACGGCTTCCTCGTCGCATTGATCGCGCTGGCCGTGGCGGTCGCGGTCGCAATGAACTCGTTGCCTACCTATTCGGACCTGATCCGCCGCAACGATCTCGGCCAGATGATCCGGGTTCGCGCCGCCGACGGATCGGTGCTGGTGTCGATGGGCCCGAGCTTCGGCAAATGGCTGCCTTACGACCGAATCCCGCAAGTGATGAAGGCGGCGATGATCGATGTCGAGGATCGGAGGTTCCGCTCGCACATCGGGGTCGATCCGATCGGGATCGCCCGCGCGGTCAAGGTCCGCGTCCAGACCGGGCGGTTCCGCGAAGGCGCCTCGACGATCACCCAGCAGCTCGCGAAAAACATCTTCCTGAGCAACAACCGCACCTTCGGGCGCAAGTTCAAGGAAGCGATCCTGGCGCTGGCGCTCGAGCGGCGGTTCAGCAAGGACCAGATCCTCGAGCTCTATCTCAACCGGGTCTATTTCGGCGGGGGCGCCTACGGCATCGACGCCGCGTCGCGGAAATTCTTCGGCCATGCCGCGGACCGGCTTTCGCTCCCGGAGGCTGCGGTGATCGCCGGCCTGGTCAAGGCGCCCTCCAATTATGCTCCCACCGCGGATGTCGATGCCGCTCGCAGCCGCGCCGCTTTGGTCATCGACCGGATGCGGGAGGCGGGCGACATCACCGCCGCGGAGGCCGCCGAGGCGGCGCCGGCCAATGTCAGCATCATCCCGGCGCCCAGACAGAACAGCGTTCGCTACTTCACCGACTGGGTGCTGCCGCAACTCGACACGTTGATCGACGAGACATCCGATCCGATCGAGGTGTGGACCACGCTCGATCCGAACATGCAGAAGCTCGGCGACCAGGTCATCAACACCAGCACCCCGCAGGGTGCACAAGGCGCCCTGGTCTCGATCGATCGCGACGGCGCGGTCCGAGCCATGGTGGGCGGACGCGATTATGTCTCGTCCATCTACAATCGCGCGACGCAGGCGGTCCGCCAGCCCGGCTCGTCGTTCAAGCTGTTCGTCTATCTTGCCGCGCTCGAGGCCGGCCACAAGCCCACCGACATGGTCGTGGACGCGCCGATCACCATCAACGGCTGGAGCCCGCGAAACAGCAGCCGAGCCTTCGCCGGCTCGATCCCGCTTCGCCAGGCCTTTGCCCAGTCGATCAACACCGTATCGGTTCGCCTCGCCCAGGAAGTCGGATTCCGAACCGTCGCCGACATGGCGCAACGGCTCGGAATCACCACCAAGGTGGCCACCCACCCGTCCATGGCGCTGGGCGCAAGCGAGGTCCGGCTGCTCGACATGACCAGGGCCTATTCCCAGGTTGCAAGCAAGGGCGTGGCGGTCCTGCCCTACGGGATCCGGCGAGTGACCACCGCCGATGGGCATCTGCTCTACCAGCACCAGGGCGACGAATCGCGAGTCCTGTTCACTCCGTGGGTCGCTGCGGAGATGACCGACCTGCTCCAGACCGCGGTGATGACCGGTACCGGCCGTGCGGCCCAGATCGGCCGTCCAGTGGCAGGCAAGACCGGTACCACCACCTCCAACAAGGATGGCTGGTTCCTCGGCTTCTCGAGCGGGCTCACCACCGGCATCTGGATGGGCCGCGACGACAAGGGCACCATTCCGGGGCTCCTGGGTGGGCGCGCGCCGGCCCGCGCGTTCCACGATTTCATGATCCGCGCGGTCGCCAACCGGCCGATCGAGAATTTCGAGATCGAGGCCAAGCCGCCGGACTGGCAGCAGGAGCCCGACGACGAGACCTGGTTCGGGGGCCCCGACAATGGCCAGCAGGTCGATCAGGACGGCAATCCGTTGCCGCAGCAGCAACAGCAGCCGGACCAGCGCGAGGCCGCGCCGCCGCCGCGCAACGAGCAGCCGGACCAGGACAGTTCGGCGGAGACTACCGACCGGCTCGACCAGGAATGGCTCGACCGCGCCGTCGGCCGCGACCGCCGCGACGATCGAGGCCTATCGCGCGCCGAGATGGTTCGCGACCGCCGCGACGGGCCGCCGCCGCGATCAGGCCGCCGCGGCGATCCGGTGCAGCCCGGCTCCGTGCCGCCGGAGCCATAAGCGCGCCGGCTTCGGATCGGCGCCGAGCAGGGTCTCGACCAAGGCGTGGAAATCCGGACCATGGTTCATGTGGACCCGATGGGCGACTTCATGGGCGACCGTGGCGCGGCGCACCCAATCGGGCGCGAGGATCAGGCGCCAGCTGTAGCGGATCCCGCCCGAGGCCGAGCAGCTCCCCCAACGCGAGCGCGTGTCGCCGACCCCAACCCGGCTGACGGTGACTTCGGCCTTGGCCGCGAACTCCCTGGTCTCGGCGACCAGCGTCTCCGCGGCGTGGCGCTTCAGCCAGCGCAGCAGGCGGGGTTCGAGGCCGTCGCGAGGGCCGCCGACGACCAGCCGGCCATCCTCGATCACCACCCGTCGGGGCCGAGTTGCGCTCCAGTCGATGACATGGTCGACGCCATGGAGGGGAATCGCCGCGCCGGGTTCCAGCGCCGAAGGGGGCACGATCCTGGCGAGCTGGGCCGCGATCCAGCCCTGATGCTCGGCGGCCCATTTCAGCGCGCGGCGCTGCGAGACCCGACGCGGCACGGTGAGCAGGACCTGGCCGGTGCGCGGATCGACTCGAAGCCGCAGCGACCGGGCGCGGGCGGAGACCTTGAGGACGATCGGCACCGGCCCGGCTCCGGCGTCCAGATTCAGTTCAGAGGTCACGGTCGATCAGATGATGTTCGAGATCGCCAGCCTCATTCTCCCCCACGGTCCAGCCGCGAACCGACATTCCGGCGCGGTGGACTACCTCGCGGTCGCCGCACACCAGATAATGCCACTCCGGAAGCGGCTCGTCGGCGGCGCGAAGCCGGTAGGCGCAGGTCGAGGGGAGCCAGGTCAGCCGTTCGACATTGTCGCGGGACAGGCGGATACAATCGGGAACATAGGCGCGGCGGGTGCGGTAGCTCGAGCACAGACAGGAATGTCGGTCGAGCAACCTGCAGGCGACATTGGTCGCCATGATCTCGCCAGTATCTTCATCCTCGAGCTTGTGGAGGCAGCATTTCCCGCAGCCGTCGCACAACGCCTCCCATTCGTTGCGGCTGAGCTCTCGGATCGGCTTTTCCCAGAATTTCACTTCACCCATCGGTCGAGCTCTTTGGCGATCGCATCGCGTCCGCCATCCTGCGGCATCAGCGCGATCGGGGCGCCGTCCGGACCCATCAGATAGGCCAGGCGGGTGTGGTTGACCCCATAGCCGCCGCCGGGCTGAACCGGCTGCTTCTCGTAGAAGATCGCGAACGCCTTGGCGACGGCACGAATCTGCTCGGGCGTTCCGCTGAGGCCGAGCAAGCGCGGGTGGAAGGCAGCGACCCAGGGCTTGAGCGCCGCCGGAGTGTCGCGTTCCGGATCGACGGTGATGAAGATCGGCTGCACCCGCGCGCCCCGTGCCGCGTCCTTCTGCTCGAAGCGGGTCAGGCCGGCACCGATCTGCTGGAGGTCGGTCGGGCAGACGTCGGGGCAATGGCTGTAGCCGAAATAGACGATACGGTAGCGCCCGGCGAAATCGCGATCGCTGACCTTGCGGCCATTCTGGTCGACAAGGGTGAACGGACCTCCGATTCGAGCCCCCTGGAGTGGCGGCGCCTCCGCCGGCGCGCGCGCGCAGGCGGCGAGGGCGAGGCCGAGCAGCAGCGAAAGCAGCAGTAAAAAGCGGGACTTGGCGGATTGATTCATGACAGCGCCAGACTTGGTTTGCTATGGCTCGGTTATCAAGCCGCGATTACGGGGATCAGAAGTGAGCAACGCATTCAGGCTTATCATCTCGACGGCGGCTGCGCTTGTGATGGCAGCGCCTGCGGGCGCGCAGGCTTATTCCGACGGCTATAGCTTCATCAAGGCGGTGAAGGAACGCGACAGCAGCAAGGTCAACGAGATGGTCGGCGGCGAGCGCGGCCCGCTGATCGTCAACAGCAAGGATGCCGGCAACGGCGACACCGCCTTGCACATCGTTACCCGCCGTCACGATTACGACTATCTCGCTTTCCTGCTTGGCAAGGGCGCTCAGCCCAATGTCGCCAACAAGGAGGGCGAGACTCCTCTGATCATCGCGGCGCGGATCGGCTGGACCGAAGGCGCCGAGCTCCTCCTCGCGCGGCGGGCCAATGTCGACATGACCAATAGCCGCGGAGAGACTCCGTTGATCGTCGCCGCCCAGGGCCACGACGTCCCGATGGTGCAGCTGCTGCTCGGGCACGGCGCGGACCCCAGGAAGACCGACAATTCGGCCGGTTATTCCGCCCTCGATTATGCCAAGCGCGATCCGCGCGGCGCGCCGATCGTCAAATTGCTAGAAGTGAAGCGCGCGGC
>JAQGLD010000553.1 GCA_028293055.1 Alphaproteobacteria bacterium | reverse complement strand
ACGACATCGCTGACCAGGCCATATTCGAGCGCTCTTGATGCGTCGATCGAGTCACCGGTCAGGGTCATCAGCGCAGCCCGCGCATTGCCGATGATTCGCGGCAGAAGCCAGGCGCCGCCATCGCCCGGGACGATTCCAAGCTTGACGAAGCTCTCGGCGAAGATCGCACCTTCCGCGGCGATGCGAATGTCGCACATACAGGCGAGATCGAGGCCGGCGCCGATCGCCGGACCGTTGATCGCAGCGATCGTCGGGACTTCGAGCTCATAGAGCGCGAGCGGAATCTGTTGGATGCCAAGCCGATAGCGGTTGCGCAATTCATAGGGCGAGCCCTGGAAGATGCCGGCCTTGTCGCGCATGTCCTTGACGTTGCCGCCGGCGCAGAAGGCGGAACCGGCGCCTGTAACGACGACCGCCTTGAGGCTCGCATCGTCCGTGGCGCGGGTGCAGAAGTCCTTGATCTCCTGGATATATTCTGGACGCGAAATGGCGTTGCGCTCTTGCGGCCGGTTGAGCGTGATCACAGCCACGGGGCCGTCTCGCTCAATGATCAGAAAATCGTCCATGTCAGCCTTTCGCGGCTCGGGCCGGAGTCATCGCCATGATCGCCGGCCACACGCCGCTTTCTCCCTGGCGACAGAGGCGGCGGCCCACATCCTGAGCCCAATAGGATTGCGAGCCGAATTCGCTTCGCCACGACCACAAGCGGCGAGTCGTGAAATGCAGGTCATGCTCATAAGTGAAGCCGATCGCGCCAAGCACGGCATGGGCGATGGCCGCGCCTTGGCCGGCCGCCTCGCTCGCCACCGCCTTGGCCGCGGCGATCGCGGCCGGGCTAGGGGCCGTCTCGCTCGCGGCGAAGGCCATTTCGGCTGCCGCGGAGGCGAGCGCGGTCTGTTCGGCGAGCAGCGCCAATTGGTGCTGGATCGCCTGGAACTTGCCGATCGCGCGGCCGAACTGGATGCGCTGGTTCGCGTAATCGATCGCCGTATCGAGCAGGCGACCGAGGCCGCCCGCGATCTGGGCGGACCGGATCATCGCGCCGCCGAGCAGCAATGTTTCAGGCGGCCACGAGGCGGGAAGTGGTGCGAGCGCAACGGGCGATGCGGAGTCGAATGTCAGCGTGTCCCGCGGTTCGCGGGCGGCGTTGAAGGCCCCGGTCCTCGAACCGTCCGCGGACGAGAGGAGTACCAGATTGCCACCGGCGACCGCCAGGACATGTCCGGCCTGCCCGCCCCAGGGAATGTCGCCGAGCGTTCCGCTGAACCGGCCATCGGCGAGATCGCCCCCGGTCGCGGCGAGGGTCGCCGACCCTGGAGCGGCATCGAGGCCGGCCAGTCCGAGCAGCCAGTTGACCAAAATGGTCTCGGCGAGAGGCACTGGCGCGGAATGGCGCCCGGCGGCACGAATCAGCACGAAGGCATCGTGCCAGCTGCCGCCGACGCCGCCAGAGGATTCGGGGGCAGCGGCGAGGCCGAGGCCATTCTCCTCCACGGCGTGCCATAGCCCCTCAGGCCAGGCCCCGTTTTCCGAAGCAATGATCAACTCCGGCGTGATCAGGTCGCCAAGCACGCGCTCCGCGGTTTCTTCGAACATGTCTTTCATCATCGCAGCCCGAGTCCGCGGGCGAGGATGCCGCGCAGGATTTCCCGTGTTCCGCCGCGCAGCGAGAAGCAGGGCGCCAGCTGTGTCAGGTAAGCGAGCACCTGCTGATGGTCGCTGCCGCTGTCGACGCGCGGCTCGCTCGCGCTGAGCAATTGCGCGATCTCCGGCATCTCCTGTTCGAGCGCGGTGCCGATATCCTTGACGCAGGACGCTGCCCAGGCAGGATCCTCGCCCTGGTCTAGCTGGGCGGTGACGGAGAGCGACATGGCTCTCAACGCCATGAGCCTGGCCCCGATCCGGCCGATCTGGAAAGCCTGAAGCGAATCCGGCTCAGCGCCGATCTCCTCGACCAATGTGTGGAGCAGGGTCATCGAGCTGAGGAAACGCTCGGGGCCGCTGCGCTCGAAAGCGAGCTCGGCCATCACCTGGGCCCACCCTTTGCCTTCGGTGCCGACCAGGGCCTCCGGGTCGAGCGCGACATCGTCGAAGAAAATCTCGTTGAAATGCTCGGCGCCGGTCAGGTCGCGGATCGGGCGAACGGTGACGCCAGGCGCCTGAAGGTCGATGATGAATTGGGACATGCCGCCATGACGGTCGTCCGCTTGCGCCTCGGTCCGAACCAGCGCGATCATGTAATGCGACCGGTGGGCGTTGGTGGTCCAGATCTTGCGCCCGTTGAGCACCCAACCGTCGCCATTCCGGACAGCGCGGCTGCCGATCGAGGCCAGGTCCGAACCGGCATTGGGCTCGCTCATGCCGATGCCGAAATAGGTTTCGCCGCGGACGATGCCGGGAATGTAGCGCTCCTGCTGGGCCGGGGTGCCGAAATGGAGAAGCAATGGAGCGCTTTGACGGTCGGCAATCCAATGGGCCGAGACCGGAGCGCCGGCGGCGAGCAATTCCTCGCTGATGACATAGCGGGCAAAGGCACCAGCTTCGCGGCCGCCGAAGCGCTTCGGCATGGTGATGCCGATCAGCCCGGCCGCGCCCAGCTTGCGGCTGAACTCCGCATCATAGCCCATCCAGCTGTCGGCGCGCTGGATGGGCGGAATATCACGCATCTCGCGGCTCAGAAAATCGCGGACTTCCCTCCGGAAAACCTCCGCGTCGGCGGGAATCGGGGCATAAGCGAAGTCGGTCAGGCGCATGATGCGGCCCTGCACCAGTCGGCGATGCAGGCCGGTTGCGCCGACGCACCCTTGTGAGTTGACCCAGTCACGCCTCTCCGCTCATTTCTATCTTATCTCAGAATAGAAATCTCATTACAGATCGAAGGCGCGACTAGCCAGCCTTTTCTTAGGCCTGCCCACGACGGGGAGTTCAGAGCAGGATCGAAGCGAGCCTGGGCGCGAGCGCAGTCATCGCATGACCGAGCTCCTCGAGCCGATCCTCGTCGAGCTGGCTGCGGAACATGATAGCCACCAACGTATAAGCGAGCTCACCGTTACGATCGTCGACCGGCACGGCGAGGCTTTTGACGCCACTGGAGAAATACCCGTCGTCGATCGCCCAGCCCTGCTGCTGGGCAAGTTCAACCTGCTTCCAATATTCCTCGAAGGTTAGCGGCCTCTGCCAGCGAAGGGTGCGGAACATCGCCTGCAGCTTGCGGTCGGTGAGACCGAGGCGGGGTGCGAAAAGCCGCCCCGTCGCGCCCATCATCATCGGCAGGCGCTGGCCTTCGGCCATTTCGATTCGCAGATTCGCCGGGCTGGAGACATTCTTGACGAGCACGATCCTGTCGGTCGCCACGCGCTTCCACAGCGCCATGGTCACGCTATATTCCGAGGCCAGATCGGCCATATGCGGCGCCGCGGCGGCCACGCGCTGCCCCTCGGTCAGGAAATTCTCGACCAAGCGGGTGAGCCCGAGTCCGGTCGTATAGGTCTTCGACAGCGCGTCGAATTCGACGACTTCCTCGAGAACCAGGGTCCTGAGGATGTTGAAGCAGGTGCTGGCGTTGATCGACAGGCTCCGCGCGATCGTGATCGCTCGGGCAGGGCTGCCGTTCTCGCTGAGGTAGCGCATGATCCGCACCGCATTGACCACGGGCTTCACGATTACCGTCTTGGCGGAATCCGCTTCCTTCGGGGCGGCCTGGGCAGGCGAGACACGCGAGCGGGGGGGCTTGGCCGCGGCCACTTCAATTTGCTTCTTTACCGGGCTGCTGCGACTGGTCATCAAACCTCGGAAAATATCAGGGTGGGCGCAGACGTTGAGCCGGCTGCTGTTAGCGCTAGCGGGTACCGTAAGCCAACCAATCGCACAATGCCGGCCGGAAGCCTGGGTGAGGCCGCTAGTCGATCCGCTCGATCAGGGTTGCCGTGCCGAGACCTCCATTGCAACAGATCGCCTGCAAAGCGAAGCGTCCGCGACGTCGCTCGAGCTCGTTCAACATCGTCGCCATGATTCTGGTTCCGGTGGCCCCAAGCGGATGCCCCAGGGCGATCGCGCCGCCATTCACATTCAGACGGTCGTGTTCCACGCCGATCTCCTTCATCCAGGCAATCGGCACCGAGGCGAAGGCCTCGTTGACCTCGAACAAGTCTATGTCCGAAGTCGAAAGCCCGGTTCGGGCGAGCAGCTTGCGGGTGGCGTCGATCGGGCCGGTCAGGGTCAGCTCCGGATCGGATCCGACACTCGTCGTCGCCACGATGCGGGCTCGCGGCCTCGCCCCGAGACGCTTCGCCGCCTCCCCGGACATGAGCAAGACCGCCGATGCGCCGTCGGATATCTGCGAGGCGTTGCCGGCGGTGACTCGCCCGCCCTCGCGAAAGCTTGTCTTGAGGGTTGCCAGTTTCTCACGGCTGGTGTCGCGCCGGATCGTTTCGTCCGCGGTTAGAAGTATTGCATCACCCTCGACGTCGCGCTCGCGAATCTCGGCAACGGGCACCGGCACGATCTCATTGTCGAAACGGCCGGAATCCGAGGCCGCCGCAGCGCGGCGATGGCTTTCTATCGCGTAATCGTCGCAATCCTCGCGAGTCACCTGGTAGAGGTCGCTGATCCGTTCTGCCGCCTCGCCCTGCGAGACCAGATCGTAGCGGTCTGCGAGCATCCATCCAAAAGCTTCGCCGTGCAGGGCGCGATTGCTTCCCATCGGCACCCGGCTCATCGACTCGGCGCCGCCGGCCACGACCACGTCTGCGGCGCCAATCGCGATCGAGCCCGCGGCGATGTGCACCGCCGCCTCTGCCGATCCGCATTTGCGGTCGACGGTCATTCCCGGAATGCTGCTCGGCCAGCCCGCGCCGAGCAAAGCGGTGCGTGCGATATTCGCGGACTGCTCGCCGATTTGGGTGACGCAGCCGAAGATCACATCCTCGACCTCGGCGGGCGGGATGCCGGCGCGTTCGACCAAGGCCTGGATCAGATGAGCACCGAGATGGTCGGCGCGGACCGAGGCGAGGCTGCCTCGGAAACGGCCGATCGGCGTTCTTGCCGCCCCGACGATATAGACGTCGCTCAAAGCGTGCTCGCTTTCAGTCCGGAACCCGGGACTTTCTCGCCATTCTCATATCGATAGACACCTGCGCCCGATTTCCGGCCGAACCGGCCGGCGGCAACCATCTTGATGATCAGGGGGCAAGGCCGGAATTTCTCGCCGAGCGTCTGGTGGAGGTAACGAAGCACCGCAAGGCGCGTGTCCCAGCCGGTCACGTCGCCCAGCTCGAGTGGCCCGAGCGGGTGGTTGAAGCCGAGCCGTAGCGCGGTATCGATATCCTCCGCGCTCGCCGTGCCTTCCATCAGCATGTACATGGCCTCGTTGCCTGCCAATGCCGACATCCGGCTGGTGGTCAGGCCCGGCGCTTCGTTGACGACGATCGAGGTCTTGCCGATCGAATCCGAATATCCGCGCGCGATGGCGAGAGTTTCGTCGCTGGTCTGGAGACCGCGGACCAGCTCGACCAGCTTCATCTTGTGGACGGGGTTGAAGAAATGCATGCCGACGACCCGGCTCGGATCGCGAGTCCCGCGCGCGATCTCGGTGATGCTGAGCGCCGATGTGTTGGTGGCGATGATGGCGTGCTCGGCGAGCACCGGCTCGGCCGCTTCGAGGACTGCGATCTTAATCGGCATCTGCTCCGACACAGTCTCGACCAGCAGGCTGGCGCCAGTCGCGGCTTCGACCGTATCGGCAGTCACGCTCAGCAAGGTCTTTGCACTTTCCGCCGCGCCGGCTTCCAGCTTGCCGAGGCGGACTCCGTCGTCGAGGATCTTCGCGATCGCCGATTGGGCCCGGGTCAGGGCTTCGCCGGCGATGTCCGTCAGCACCGTCTCATAGCCGGCGCTGGCGAAAGCGTGCGCAATCCCCGTTCCCATCAAGCCGGCTCCGGCCACCGTGACCTTGCCGCTTCGTTCCGCTGCCATCGACTTCCCCATCCTTCGCTGCACGGGAATTCTCCCGCGTCTGCGCTGACAAGTCGCCCCTCCGGTGATGCTTGTCAATTCTGTTTCTAGAATGCGCGTCTTGCAGAAGAATATCTGCGCAAAGAAAAAGGGCGCCGGACCGGGGTCCAGGCGCCCTTGGAATCTCGGCCCAGAGGCCGATGACATCGCCCTAGAGGAAAATCGCCAGGTTCGGCATTCCTAGCACGGACTGGTCGATGATGACTTCGCGCTCTACCAGCTCGAACCGGCCGCCGAGGTCACGGATGCGGTCGCGGCGCTCGCCGCTGAGCACGTGCATGCGAGTCTGCTCGAAGCGGCTGCGGGTCAGCAGCATGTAGTTGAGAACGCGATACTCGCCTTCGGTCTCGGTGAGCTGGACCCGGACATTGGTAATCAGCCGGCGCGTGCGCGAGGGCGGATCCTCGGCAAATGCGCTATTGCCGCGCAGCCGTCGGGCGCGGGCGCACATCGTTCCGTAATTTTCGTCATAGTGCATGACGCTGCGATCGATCGACTTGTCGTGGTCGGCGAGCAATCGGGTAAGACGCTGCGGAACGGTGTAGCGAAGATCCTTGGCCAGCCACTCGATCCATTCGTTGTAGCGCAGTTCGTCGAGGATCTCTGCCTCGTCATAATAGGCTTCGAGGATGCGATTATAGACCGGCGAGCCGATCGGCACGCGTTCAGGCGTTGCTGGCTTGCTTTCGATCGCGTCGTTCGCGGCAGTGGCCATCACTTGATTTCCTCTCGGTGTGGGGCATGTCGGCGGTCTCGCGGCCGCGGCTTCGGCGGGTTCAGGCCGGTTCGCTCATCAGCTCGCGCCAGTACATCCACCAGTTCCACTGGGTGTCGTCCTTGGTGAAGCCGTCATAGGCAATTGCCGGGCCGCGCCAGTTTGCGGGGGGCGGCAGCTGGTTGATCGCCTGGTATTTCATCGTCATCTTGCGCCCCTGGGCCCCGCGCGCACTCGCCGTCATATGCGGCCAGGTATCCGAATCATCCTGCTCGACCAGTCCCGAGGTGCCGAGCATGAATATCGTGTTGCGCAACATGGTCTGCTTGTCCTCTTCGGACGTGCCTTTCTCGGCGAAGACCCAGTTGACGAACTCGAGCTTGTCGGGCCCGCGCGGGATGTACGTGTGCAGCGCCATCGAGCCGAGGATTCGGCCGTCCGGCTGCGGCGCATAGATGCAGGCGAGCAGGACGTTGGGGAACATTCCGCCGACCTGCGGCGGATTGGTCATCAACTGCTCCATCTGTTCCGGAGTCAGCTTGCTCCTGACCTGGTCGAGCATGTCGGTGGTGCAGCCCGGCGCCGGAAGGATGTTCCAGCGCTCCTCGATCGACATCGTGCCGCTGTCGAAGTCCTTGGCCCGGGCGAACTTCTTCGACAGCGACTGGCAACGCAGGGCGTGCCCGTGGTCGGAGCCGACCTCGACGCCGTACATCGTGCTGGTCAGCTCGCTGCCGCCGTTGCCGAACATCTCGTCGAGCCAGCGGTGGAGAGTGAGCGTGTGGAACCCGTCGGCCGCCGATTGCTCGCCGGCCGCCTTCCAATTGGCGTCGACGATGAACCGCTGCGGAGGGCCGAGCACCTCCCAGCCGCCCTCGGTGCGTTGGAAGATCATGTCGTAATACCATTTCATCTCGCCGAGGAACTCGTCGAACGAGGGGCCCTCGATGTTCCAGGTGGCGAAGATCAGGCCGGCATAGATGTGGACACGCGCTTTCCTCAGGCCGAGCTCGCTCTTCGGAGTGAGCTCGCCGTGCATCTTTTCCTCGGCCACCGGCGACCCGATGAAGTCGCCGTTCGGCTTGAACGCCCAGCCGTGATAGACGCATTTGTGAACTTGCGTGTTGCCCTGGTCGGCCAGGCAGACCCGCATGCCGCGATGCGGGCAGACGTTGAGCGAAACATGAATCTCGCCCGCTCGGTCTCGTGCCACGATCACCGAATCGTTGCCCATGTCGCGCATCACGAAGTCCCCCGGACTGGGAATCTCGCTGGAATGGCCGAGGAACAGCCAGGTCTTACCGAACACGCGCTCCATCTCGAGATCGTATATCTCGCGATCCGAGAGCACTCGAAGCTCGACCTCCCGAGTTTCAGGTCTCACCAGATCGACGATTCGCGTGCCGTCGGAAAGGGTCTCGCTCGTTCGCGTCAGCATGTAGCATCCTCCGAAATGCCGCTCACTCAAGATGGCTGGCAATTTCTATACAGATATGCCATCTCTGTTCAGAAGATGCAACACAAGCGGGACGGAGAGCCCGCGGTCGTTTTCGACATCAGAACCGGTGGCAACGCCGAGAGAGAGGAGCTCTGAATCCTATGGACCTGACTGGCGAACCGCCCGGAACGATGCGTGCCGTGGCCGACCGCGGCGCCTGCTGCGGCTATGGCGTCTGCCACGATATCTGTCCCGAGGTTTTCAAGCTCGATGACGCGGGACTTGTCTATCTCGACAACGAGATCGTACCTGCGGAGCTGGTCGAGAGCGCCAAGGAAGCGGCGGAATCCTGTCCTCA
>JAQGLD010000465.1 GCA_028293055.1 Alphaproteobacteria bacterium | reverse complement strand
AAGGGCCCGCATCCGGTGGTGGTGATGATCCATGGCGGCTGCTGGCAGAGCGACATTGCCGATCGCAACATCATGGCGTGGATCGCCGACGATTTGCGCAAGCGCGGGATCGCAGTGTGGAACATCGATTATCGCGGAGTCGATCGCGACGGCGGCGGCTATCCCGGCACCTTCCTCGACGCCGCCGCGGCAGCCGACTCGCTTCGCGGCCATGCCCGCGCTTTCGGCCTCGATCTCGCCCGGCTGGTCAGCGTCGGCCATAGCGCCGGCGGCCATCTCGCGCTCTGGCTGGCCGCGCGGCCCGGCCTCCCCGCCGGCAGCCCGCTCAAGTCCGGCCACGGAATCGAAATCCACGGCGCGGTGAGCCTCGGCGGCCTTCCCGACCTCGAGCAGGCCGCGCGGCCGCCGGGCAGCGGGTGCGGCACCGAAGTGATCGCGCGGCTCACCGGGGGGCGGTTCGCCGACACATCGGTCCCCCGCCTTGCGCCGCTCGGAATCCCGCAATGGCTGGTCAACGGCCTCCAGGATCGGATCATCCCGCTCGCTTATGCCGAGGATTATGCGCGGCAGATGCGCGACAAGGGCGACCGGGTCGAGGTACGGACCATCGATCGCACCGGCCATGTCGAGCTGATCGCGCCCGAGACCCAGGCCTGGGCTGCGGCCGTGGGCTGCATCGATCGGGCGCTGGGCCGATGAACCTCACCCTCGAGGCGGTCCGCGCCCGCGACGCCGCCGACCCGCTGCGCGCCTATCGCGACCGCTTCGTCCTGCCCGACGGAGTGATCTATCTCGACGGCAATTCGCTTGGCGCCCTGCCCAAGGCGACGATCGCGAGCCAGGCGGACGTCGTGGCCCGCCAATGGGGCCAGTCGCTGATCCGCAGCTGGAACGACCATCGCTGGATCGAGGCTCCGCAGCGGGTCGGTGCGAAGATAGCCGACCTGATCGGCGCACGGCCCGACGAAGTCATCGTTGCCGACAGCGTCTCGGTGAATCTGTTCAAGCTCATGCTCGCCGCTGCTTCGCTCGCTCCCGAGCGCGGCCAGTTGCTCTCCGAGGCCGGAAATTTCCACACCGATCTCCATATCGCCAGCGGCGCGGCCGAATTCGCCAGGCTTCGCCTCGACGTGGTGGAGCGCGGCCGGATCGAGGCCGGCCTCGGCGCCGAGACCAATTTGCTCCTCCTCACCCATGTCCATTACAAGACTGGAGAGCGCTTCGACATGGCGCGGATCACCGCCTTGGCCAGCGAGGCCGGCGCCCGCACGATCTGGGATCTCAGCCACAGCGTCGGGGCGGTTCCGCTCGATCTCGGCCGCGACGGCGCGGAGCTCGCGGTTGGCTGCGGCTACAAATATCTCAACGGCGGCCCGGGTGCCCCGGCCTTCCTGTATGTCGCTTCATCGCTGCAGGAGCGGCTGGTCTCGCCGCTGCGCGGCTGGATGGGCCATGCCGCGCCCTTCGCCTTCACCGACGATTATGTGCCGGCGCCTGGAATCGCCCGCTTCCTCGCCGGCACCCCGCCGATGCTCGCCATGACCGCGCTGGAAAGCGGGGTCGATCTGTTCGCGGAAGTGGACATGGCCGCGCTCTGGACCAAGTCGGTCGCCCTGTTCGACCTGTTCGCCGAGCTCGCCATGCAGGCTTGCCCCGAGCTCGCCTGCGTGTCGCCGCGCGAGCCCGAGCGCCGCGGCAGCCATATCTCCTTCCGCCATCCCAACGCCTACGAGCTCTGCCAGGCGCTGATCGCCCAAGGCGTGATCGGCGACTTCCGGGCGCCCGACGTGATCCGCTTCGGCCTCACCCCGCTCTATCTCGGCTATGAGGACATCGCGCGGGCGGTGGAGATAATGCGCGGGATCCTCGACACCGGCGGCTGGCGCGATCCACGTTTCGCGGTGCGCGCCAAGGTCACTTAGGTCTTGTGTATTAGCCCAGCATCACACTAGACTATTCGCACTCCGCGAAGGGGCCGGAGAGGGAGGTTCGTGATGAAGACATCATATCTGCTGCTGCTCGCTACCGCCGCCTTGATCGCGCCGCTGGCGACGCCCGCCTTGGCGCAGGCCGATGCGCCGCTGATCGCGCGCGACAAGTTCTTCGGCAATCCCAGCCGCACCCAGGGCCGGCTCTCGCCCGACGGCAAGTGGCTGAGCTGGATCGCGCCGCGCGACGGCGTGCTCAACGTCTGGGTGGCGCCGGCCGCGGACCTGGCCAGGGCGAAGCCGCTCACCGACGAGAAAGCGCGACCGATCCGCTCCTATTTCTGGTCGCCGGACAGCCGCCAGATCCTGTTCGTCAACGATCATGGCGGCGACGAGAATTTCCTGCTCTACGGCGTCGACATCGCCTCCGGCGCGCAGAAGGCGCTGACTCCATTCGAGAAGACGACCGTCCAGGTCCAGGGCGTCTCCAACCACGTCAAGGACCGCATCCTGATCGGCGTCAACAATCGCGATCCGCGCTGGCACGACGTCTACAGCCTCGATCTCGCCAGCGGGAAGCTGAGCCCGGTGATGATGAACGAGGGCGGCTATGCCGGCTTCCTTGCCGACGAGCAGCTCGTCATCCGCGGCGCCTCCAGGTCGCGACCCGACGGCGGCAGCGATTTCTACCGGGTCGTCGACGGCAAGGTCGAGGCCCAGCCCTTCGCTTCGGTCGGGCTCGAGGACAGCCAGACGACCGCGCCGGTCGGCTTCACGGCCGATGGGAAAACGCTCTACTGGATCGATTCGCGCGGACGCAACACTGCCGCCCTGGTCGCCCAGGATGTCGCCAGCGGCAAGATGACCGTGATCGCCCAGGATGCCCGCGCGGATATCGGCGGAGCCCTGGCCGACCCCCAGACCGGTCGAATCCAGGCCTATGCGGTCAACTTCCTCAAGAACGACTGGACCGCGATCGACCCGGCGGTGAAGGGCGATCTCGATTTCCTGAAGTCGAAGCTCAAGGGCGAGATCGGAGTCACCTCGCGCACCTTCGCGGACGACAAATGGACGGTCGCGGTCGATCCGGTGACCGCCCCCTCCTCGACCTGGCTCTACGATCGCAAGGCCAGGGCCCTGACCCGCCTCTATGTCACCCGACCGGAGCTGGAGGGCGCTCCACTGGTCGCCAAATATCCGGTCGAGATCCGCACCCGCGACGGGCTCGACATGGTCTCCTATCTGACCCTGCCGGCCGGGACGGATCCCGACGGCGACGGCAAGCCGAGCCGGCCGGTGCCGATGGTGCTGTTCGTCCATGGCGGCCCGTGGGGCCGCGACGTCTATGGCTATGACGGCTATGCGCAATGGCTCGCCAATCGCGGCTATGCCGTGCTCCAGCCCAATTTCCGCTCTTCGACCGGCTTCGGCAAGTCGTTCATCTCGGCCGGCAACCTCGAATGGGGCCGCAAGATGCACGACGACCTGCTCGACGCGGTCGACTGGGCGGTCAAAAACGGGGTCACCAGCCCGGACAAGGTCGCGATCATGGGCGGATCCTATGGCGGCTATGCGACCCTCGCCGCTCTCGCCTTCACCCCCGATCGCTTCGCCTGCGGAGTCGACATCGTCGGCCCCTCCAATCTCGCCACCCTGCTGCAGACGATCCCGCCTTATTGGGAGGCCGGGCGGGTGCAATTCTACAAGAGGATGGGCGACCCGAACACGCCGGAGGGCAAGGCCCTGCTCCACGACCGTTCGCCCTTGTTCGCGGCGGACAAGATCTCGAAGCCGCTGCTGATCGGCCAGGGCGCCAACGATCCCAGGGTCAATGTCCGCGAATCGCAGCAAATCGTCGACGCGATGAAGGCGAAGAACATTCCGGTGACCTACATCGTCTTTCCCGACGAGGGCCACGGCTTCGCCCGGCCGCAGAACAATATCGCGTTCAACGCCGTCGCCGAGAATTTCCTCGCCCGCTGCCTCGGTGGCCGCGCCGAGCCGATCGGCCCCTCGCTCAAGGCCTCGACCGCCCAGGTCGCCTACGGCGCCGAGTTCGCGCCAGGGCTGCAGGAGGCGGTCGGGAAATAATCCTCCCCTCGATTTCGAGGGAGGGGCGCGAGCGGAGCGGCTTCGCCACCAACGGAAAGAAGCCTCTCCACGCGCTGCGCGGGGGTCCCCCTTCCCTGCAAAGGCAGGGGAAGAATAAGTCTAGCGGGACACCTGCTCCCGGCCCTGTTGATTGCGCGGCTTCCGCCGCTCGGCTATAGGCCCGCCTTTCCTG
>JAQGLD010000454.1 GCA_028293055.1 Alphaproteobacteria bacterium | reverse complement strand
ACACGGTCTGCCGCGAGGCGACGACGATGCGCCGCCAGGTCGACCACCATCTCGCCCGCGCCCGGGCGATCGGCCGCCGCGCCAGCGCCCAGGCGCGCGCCGAGGTCTGGACCTCGCTCGAAGCGGTCGAACGCGCGGTCAGCCGACTTTACGAGCATGTCACCGTCGATCTCGCCGGCGACAAGAAGGCCTCGGTGCGGGTCGAGCGCCAGGATCTCGACGAGATGCTCGGCAATCTGATCGAGAATGCAGCCAAATATGGCAATGGCCGGGTGTTCGTCACCGTCAAGACCGTGGCCGACTGCGCCGAGATAGAGGTCGAGGATGACGGCCCCGGTATCCCCGAGGCCGCGCGCGCCGGTATCTTCGACCGCGGAGCCCGGCTCGACCTCGAGAAACCGGGCACCGGTCTCGGCCTCGCCATCGTCCGCGATGTCGCATTGATCTACGGCGGTTCGGTCCGGCTCGAGGAAAGCGAGGATCTCGGCGGCCTGCTCGCCCGGCTCAGGCTGCCGCTGGCCCGATAGGAGGGCTTAGCCGTCGCCGAGCGCGGCGCGGACGGCCTGCGCCAGAGTGTCGCCGTCGAACGGCTTGCGAAGCACCGGTATCTCGACTCCGATCCCAGCCAGGGCATCGCTGTCAGCATAACCCGTGATCAGCAGGAACGGCACCGGCCGCTCGAGCGCACGGACCCGGCGCGCGACCTCGGCGCCGTTCATCCCGCGCATCGCGAAATCGCAGACGACGAGGTCGAATGGGGCGTTGCGCGCGGCTTCGACGGCGGTGCGACCGCTGGAGACATGCTCGACGACATAGCCCGATTGCTCGAGGCTGTGGGCGACGAAGGTGCGGGCTGCATCGTCGTCGTCGCAGACCAGGATCCGCCGCTCGGGCTGGATTGCGGGCTTGGTGTCGATGCGCGTCGGCACCGCCGGCGGCGGCGGATCGTCGCAGCGGCGCAGGGTGAGCGTGATGATCGTGCCCTTGCCCGGCTCGCTTTCGATTCGAAAGCCGCCGCCGGCCTGGCGGGTCGCGCCATAGACCTGGGCGAGGCCGAGGCCGGTTCCGCTGCCCGGAGGCTTGGTCGTGAAGAAGGGCTCGGTGGCGCGGCGCAGCACGTCGGGGGGCATGCCCTTGCCGGTGTCGGCGATGCGGAGCTCGACATCCGCGCTCCCCTCGCGCGCCGGGAGCGGCACTGCGCTGATCCGGATGGTGCCGCCGTCCGGCATCGCGTCGCGCGCGTTGACGACGAGGTTGAGCAAGGCGAGCTCGAGCTGGTTCGGATCGCTCAGCACGCAGCCGGCGCCCGGATCGACCCGTATCTCGATGTCGATCGCGGCGCCTGCGGACTGGCGCAGGATCGGCTCGATATTGGCGATCAGGGCGGGAAGGTCGACCGAGCGCACTTCGAGATTCTGGCGGCGCGAGAAAGCGAGCAGCTGGGTCGCCAGCTTGGCGGCCTTGCGCGCCGAGTTGAGCGCCGATTCGACGATCCGCAGCGGGCGGCCGTCGAGGCCGGGCTGCCGAGCGAGCATGTCGAGCCCGCCGACGATCGGAGTGAGCAGATTGTTGAAGTCATGGGCGATGCCGCCGGTGAGCTGGCCGAGCGCCTCCATCTTCTGCGCTTCCTCGATCCGCCGCTCGACCCGCCCCGCCTCCTTGAGCTGGCGCAGGGTGAACCAGATCAGCGCCGTTGCGAGCAGCAATGCAGCCAAAGCGGCGAGCGCGGTCGCTGCAAGCGAGCGGCGGTGCGGAGCGTCGATCAGGGTCGGATCGAAGGCCACATGCGCGGACCAGCCGCTCAGCCTGGAGGTCGCGAAGGCGGTGTAGCTGACGAAGCCTTCGAGCGTCCGGCTGGCATAGATGCCGCCCTTGCGGCCCGAGCGGAGCGTGTCGCGAAGCGACTGCGACGGATTCCCGCCGACCGTTTCCTCCGGCCGCACCGAGCGCGCGACGAACCGTCCATGGGAATCGACCAATGCCACCGGCCTGGGGTCGCTTGCCGGCGTCATCACCAGATTCTGGAAGGGACGCTGTGCCACCTCGGCGGTCACCAGATAGTCGCGGCCGCCGGGTCCTCGCACCCGGCGATGGACGACGACGCACGGGCAGCCGCGTCCGCTGCCGCCGATCCCGTCCACCACTGCCCGTTCGGCGACGCCGGCCGGCAGTGGCTCGCGCCTGAAAACCGCCGCCCGAGGCTGGCCATAGGGCTGTCGCAGGTCGAACAGTTCGCGGCCGCCGGAAAGATCGGTCAGCGCGACCGATACCCAGTCGGGATTGAGGGCCGCAATCTCGGCAGCGCGCCGATAGGCGAGTGCGAAGTCGCCCTGGCGGATCGCCGGCGCGGTCGCGAGCGCGTCGAGCGCTCCAAGGGTTCGCGACAATTGCGCGTCGGATTCGACGATCAGCGTCTCGACGCTGGCCATCGCTCGGCTTTCGACCAGGCGGCGCTGGTCCCGCGACGCGAAGGAAAGCTGAATGGCAAAGAAGATGACCAGCGGAAGCACCGCCGCCGCGCCGATCAGCATCGCTGCACGCCGCGCCAGATTCATCTCCCAACCCCCAGACCGCGTCCCGCCTCGCGATCCGCGACCCTAGCATGACGCCGCGCCGCCGCCAGCCCGATTGTCCATCGATCAGCGAGGCTTGCCTTTGCCGGCCCGACCTTGCAGACGCGGCCGGGCATGAGCGCGACGATCCACCAGATCGGCCCGGAGCGGCCGCCATCGCTCGATCCGATGATCCAGCTGGTCGCCGGGGACCTCAACCACGTCAACGTCGTGATCCTCGACCGGATGCAGAGCCAGGTCGCGCTGATCCCCGAGCTCGCCGGCCATCTCATCGCCGGCGGCGGCAAGAGGATGCGGCCGATGCTGACCCTCGCCTGCGCCTGCCTGCTCGATTATCCCGGCACCCGCCACCACAAGCTCGCGGCTGCCGTCGAGTTCATCCACACCGCCACCCTGCTGCACGACGATGTCGTCGACGGCTCAGGGCTTCGGCGGGGCCGGCGCACCGCCAACATCATCTGGGGCAATCCGGCGAGCGTCCTGTTCGGCGACTTCCTGTTCTCGCGCGCCTTCGAATTGATGGTCGAGGACGGCAGCCTCAAGGTGCTCAAGATCTTGTCGCGCGCCTCGGCGGTGATCGCCCAGGGCGAGGTAGATCAGCTTACCACCCAGCGCCGGATCGAGACCGACGAGGACCATTATCTCGAGATCATCAGCGCGAAGACCGCGGCTTTGTTCGCGGCCGCCTGCCGGATCGCGTCGGTCGTCGCGGAGCGCGACCAGCGGGTCGAGGATTCGCTCGACGCCTACGGCCGCAATCTCGGAATCGCGTTTCAGCTGATCGACGACGCGATCGACTATGTCTCCGACGCCGAGACGATGGGCAAGGGCGTCGGCGACGATTTCCGCGACGGCAAGGTCACCCTCCCCGTCATCCTCGCTTATGCTCGCGGCGACGAGGCCGAGCGCGGCTTCTGGCGCGAGGCGATGACCGGCAGCCGCGCGAGCGACGAGGATCTCGGTCATGCCGTCACGCTGCTGCGCCGCCATGGAGCGATCGACGACACCATCGCTCGCGCCCGCACCTACGGCCAGCGCGCGATCGATGCGCTCGGCCCATTTCCCGGCGGCAAGGCCAAGGCGGCCCTGGTCGAAGCGGTCGAATTCGCGATCTCCCGGGCGTATTGACGCGGGCGCAAACCATCTTCCTCCCCTCCCGCATGCGGGAGGGGATTGAGGGGTGGGCAGTCAGGGGACACAAAGCTCTGTGCTTGAGAACCAGACTCCCCCACCCCAAACCCATCCCCTGAAGGGGAGGGGCTCAGACCTTCCCATCCATTCCATTCTCCCGGACCTGCTGGCATCGCTGCGCGCCACGTCGAACGCCGTGCTCGTCGCTCCGCCGGGTGCCGGCAAGACCACGGCAATCGCCCCTGCCTTGCTCGGCGAGCCATGGTGCAGCGGCGAGATCCTCCTGCTATCGCCGCGCCGGCTCGCCGCCCGCGCCGCTGCCGAGCGGATGGCGGAGCTGGCCGGCGAGCGGGTCGGCGAGAC
>JAQGLD010000444.1 GCA_028293055.1 Alphaproteobacteria bacterium | reverse complement strand
GACTGGCCGACCAGCCGGTTGAGCAGTTTCACGATCGCGTAGAGTGCGACCACCGTGACTGCGAACTCGATCACGCCGAGCAAGGAGATACGGTGGCCGGCAGCGGTGAATCCAATCTCGTCGAGCGCGGTCGTCACCGGCTCGAGGCCGCCCACCGCGTGGGCGAACAGCGACATTCCGACCAGGCCGGCAAGCATGGCCGCCACCCAGCGGGGCATTCCGAGGCCCCGCACCAGCTGCCGGACGAGCAGGGCGCTCGCCGCGGCCAGCGCAAGCCCGATTGCGAGGGCACCCAGCGGACGCCAGGAATCCAGTCTGAGGACGATCGCGAGCAGAAAAGCGGCGGTCGAATAACGGGTGAGCGCGCACAGCCGGGGAACGATCTCCTCGCCGCGCCCGCCGGCGCGCTGGGTCCAGAAATCGGCGAGGCGATGGCCGAACAGGCGACCGAGGGCGTGCGCGACCGCCCAGATGAGCGCCACGATCGAAGCGGCGGCGGCGCAGACGATCCAGTCCTGATAGGTCGGCCAGCCGATCCCGACGCCTTCGGCCAGGTTCCTCATGGGCCGGGATAACCGGCGAGCCCGAGCGCAAGATCCTCGATCAGGTCATCGGGATCCTCCAGCCCGATATGGAGACGAATCATCGGCCCCTCCCCCTGCCAGCGGGGTATCCTTCGCAGCCGCTGGGGATCGACCGGCAGCGCGAGGCTCTCGAACCCGCCCCAGCTATAACCGATGCCGAAATGATCGAGCCCGTCGATCAGCGCCGCGCGATCGGCTGCGCTTCCGCCCTTGAGCTCGAACGAAAACAGGCCCGAGGCGCCGAGAAAATCGCGGGCCCAGATCTCGTGGCCAGGACAATCGGGCAGCGCGGGATGCAGCACCCTCGCGACCTGCGGCTGATCCTTCAGCCAGCGCGCGACCCTGAGCCCGCTCGCCTCGTGCTGCCTGAGCCGGACGCCCAGCGTCCTGAGGCCGCGCGCTCCGAGAAAGGCGTCGTCGGGCGCTGCCTGCTGGCCGAAGGCGCGGCTCGCCTTGAGCAATTGCGGCCAATAATCGGCATTGGCGGTGACCGAGCCGAGCATCGCGTCGGCATGGCCGACGACATATTTGGTGCAGGAGAGTATGGTGAGGTCGATGCCCGCCTGGATCGCGGGGAACAACAAGGGGGTCGCCCAGGTGTTGTCGAGCAGGGTCGCCACCCCCCTCGACTTCGCCACGCGGCAGATCGCCGGAACATCCTGGACCTCGAAGGTGAGCGAGCCCGGGCTTTCGACGAAGATCGCGCGGGTCCGCTCCCCGATCAGCCCGGCGATCCCGTCCCCGATCAGCGGGTCGTAATAAATCGTCTTCACCCCCATGCGGGCGAGCACGTCGTTGCAGAAGATTCGGGTCGGCGCATAGGCGCTGTCCACCATCAGCAGCTCGTCCCCGGGATTGAGCACCGCCATCAGCGCGACCGCGATTCCGGCGACTCCGGAGCCGAACAAACGGGTGCCGGCGGCTCCCGGCTCGAGCTCGGTCAGCGCGTCGGCGAGCGCCCACTGGGTCGGAGTGCCCTGCCGCCCGTAATAGAGAATGCCGTCGTCGGGAGTTGCCGCCTCGAGTGCGGCGACATTGTCGAACAGGATCGTCGAGGCGCGCCAGACCGGTGGGCTGACGATCCCCTGGGTCCATTGCTTGCGGCGACCGGCCTGGACGATCCGGGTGTCGCGCCGCCCCCCCTTTTCGCTCAAGCGCCATGCTCCTTGGGAGTCTCAGGGTCGGCGCCCCATTCGGACCAGCTGCCGTCGTAGAGCTGGACGTCCTGCTTGCCGAGCAGATGGGCGCCGAACAGCAGGACGGCGGCGGTGATGCCGGATCCGCAAGTCGTGATCATCGGCTTGTCGAGATCGATTCCCGCCGTATCGAACGCCTCGCGGAGCGAGTCGCCGCGCTTCCAGCTATTGTCGGGATTGAACAGCCTGCCCTGCGGCAGGTTCTTTGAGCCGGGTATGTGGCCCGAGGCGATTCCGGGACGCGGCTCGCCTTCATCTCCGCTGAACCGGCCGGCTCCGCGCGCATCGGCGATCTCGTAGCCATCCGAGCCGAGGATCGAGCGGACGAACCCCTTGTCGACCGCCGCCTTTCGATCGAGCAAAGGCGTGAAATGGCCGTGGCGGACATGGACCCGGCCGCTCTCGACCGTCCGCCCTTCCGCCTGCCATTTCTGCAGGCCGCCGTCGAGAATTGCGACATAATGGGCGCCGTAGGTGCGCAACATCCACCAGACCCTGGCGGCGCTGCGATAAGGGCTGTTATCGTAGACGACGAAGCGACTGCCGTCGCCGAGCCCGAGTGACTGCATCCGGCTGGCAAAGAGATGCTCGGGCGGAAGCATGTGCGGCGAGGCCGAATCCTTGTCCGACACCTCCTCGATGTCGAGGAAGACCGCGCCCGGTATGTGGGCGGCCTCATGCTCGGCCCGGGCGTCGCGTCCGTCGGACGGCATGAAATAGGTGGCGTCGATCACCTTGAGATCCGGGGCGCCGAGCTCGGCTGCAAGCCATTCGGTCGAGACGAGCGAGTCCATGTCAGATTCTTCCTCTCATAGTGGGGCGCGCCGGGGGCCGCCGGCGCCTGATATAGAATTCGCTGTAGAAAGCGGAGAAGAATGCCGCCGCCGGAGTGGCGACGACAGCTCCGAGGATTCCGAAGGCGAGGGTGAAGGCGAGCGTGAAGAAGATCAAAAGCACCGGGTGGATCTGCATGGTCTCGCCGCGGATCCGCGGAGCGACGAGGTCGCCGAGCAATTCGTTGAGGGCGAGATAGAAGAGCGCGGTCCACAAGGCGGTCATCGGGCTGACAGTGAGCGCGACCAGCACCGGCGGGAAGGCCATCACATAACCGCCTATGCGGGGGATGAACTCCGAGAAGAAGGCCAAAGCCGCCCAGACGAGCGCCGCCGGAATGCTCATCAGGCTGAGGAAGACGAACACCGCAACGAAGCAGATCGTGCCGACGATCAGGCTCGCCTTGGTCCAGCCGACCACCGACAGGGACGCGCGGCGATACGCTGCGACTCCGCGCCTGCGATAATGGACCGGCAGGCTGCCAATGTAGGCGCGGAGAACCGGCACCGGATCGAGCACGACATAGATGACCGTGCTGAGGAAGATGATCGTCAAGGCGAGGATGCCGACCAGCGACAGCGAGAAAGTACCGACTCCGCGGAACAGGCTCGAAGCGCTTCCGCCGAGGCTTGCGATGCCGCCGCCGCCATTGGCGCTGAACAGGCCGGAAAGCTCGGGATGCTGGACGAGCAGGCCGGCGATCTGCGCGTCGGCGCGGTGGATGAGGTCGGGAAGCCCGTTGACCAGGACGACGATCTGTCCGGCGAGCTCAGGAATGACCAGCCAGCCGATCAGGCCGAGCGAGGCGAAGAAGGCGACGAGGATGAGCGGCGGCGCCCAACGCCTCGAGACGCCCCGCCGCTCGAGCCAGCGCACCGGCGCGGACAAAGCGATGGCGACGACGATGGCGAGAAAGACCAGCATGATCGCGGTGAGCGTGTTCGCCAGGAACCACAAGCCGACCACGACCACGCCGAACGCCATCGCCTGCCCGATCGGGGAGGTCCGGTGCGGCCGGCGCGCTGGTGAAGTGTCCGCGTCCATGCCTTCCCCTAGAGCAGAAGGCGGGTGAGGGAAATTCCCTGGCCTGATGAAACTCCGTGGATTTTCGCCAGTGGCGAGGAAAGCTCCGCGCTTCCGAGTCGGGGCGAAGGGAGAGAAGTGGACGCGCCAACGCAGCCCTTCACCTCGTCCGCGCCCTGCCGTAGAGCGTCGCCATGGACCTCACTCATCTCGGCCAGCCCTCGTCGCTGCCAGCCTCGCCCGACGCGGCGAAGCTCGATTATGTCCCCAACCCGCGGCGCGGCCGGCTTTATCTGGTGCGCTTCACCGCGCCCGAATTCACCTCGCTCTGCCCGGTCACCGGCCAGCCGGATTTCGCCCATATCGTGATCGACTATGCGCCGGCGGAAACCATCGTCGAGTCCAAGTCCCTGAAACTGTTCCTCGGCGCGTTCCGCAACCATTGCGGATTCCATGAGGATGTCACGGTCGGCATCGCGGAGCGGCTCGCCGAGGAAATGAAACCGGTCTGGCTTCGAATCGGCGGCTATTGGTATCCGCGCGGCGGGATGCCGATCGATGTTTTCTGGCAGAGCGGCGATCCACCGGCCGGCCTTTGGGTGCCCGACCAGGGCGTTGCATCCTATCGCGGCCGCGGCTGAGCCATTGGGGGCTCCGCGCGTCGCCATCTTCGGGGCCGGCTCGGTCGGCTGCTTCATCGGGGGCGCCTGGGCCTCGGCAGGAGTGCCTGTCACCTTCATCGGACGCGCGGCGATCGCTGCGGCGATTGCCGAAAACGGCCTGACCCTGACCGATTATTCCGGCTGGCGGACCCGGTTGGCGCCGGTCGATTTCACGACCAGGCCGGCGGCGATGGCCAGCGCCGAGCTGATCGCGGTGTGCGTGAAGAGCCATGCCACCCCCGCGGCGGCGAAGGAGATTGCGCGCCACGCGAAGAAAGGCGCGCTGATCGTCAGCTTCCAGAACGGAGTCAGCAATGCCGAGACGCTCCAGGCGCTGGTCAAGTCGCGTTTCGAGGTGGTCCAGGGCAGCGTGCCTTTCAACATCGCCAGCCTCGGTTACGGCCGCTTCCACAAGGGCGTCGCCGGCGATCTGGTGGCGAAGGATCATCCCGTCACCCGCGCCTTGGCTGAAGCCGCAGGGGATGGCCCGGGACGGCTTCGGCTCGCCGAAGACATGGCCGGGATCGCCTGGGGCAAATTGCTGATCAACCTCAACAATGCGGTCAATGCTCTGTCCGGGCGGACCCTGCTCGATCAGCTTCGCCAGCGCGACTATCGCCGGGTGGTCGCGGCCGCGATGGTCGAGGCGCTCGACCTGCTGGAGGCCGCCGGGATCGAGCCGGCGAAGAGCGGGCCGGTTCCGCCCAAGCTGCTCCCCCATGTCATCGCCTCGCCCGATCTGATCTTCAACAATCTCTTCCTCAGGATCCAGAAGATCGACGCCAGGGCGCGCTCCTCGATGTACGACGATCTCACCGCCGGCCGGCCGACCGAGATCGACTGGCTTAACGGCGAGGTGGTCAGGCTTGCGGAACGGCTGGGCCGCAAGGCGCCGGTCAACAGCGCGATCGTCGCCCTGGTCAGGCAGAGGGAGGCGGGGGTCGAGCATCTGTGGAGTCCGCAAGCGCTGCGCACGCATGTGCTCGAGGGTCACAAAGCGGCACCCGGCTTCGGCTATTGAGGCCGGGCGCGGTCGAGCGCTGCAACGTCGATCAGAAGTCCGTGGTCAGATAGGCCGAGGCGGATCGCGCGGCGTTGGGAGCATAGGTTCCGGGACCTGCAACGCTGAAGCCGCGATTGTCGAAGAGGTTCGCCAGCTGGAAGCGCGCCGTCGCGCGCACCTTGCCAAGGGTGAACGCATAGCGGGTCCCCAGATCGACCTGGGCTCGCGGAGGGAGACTTACCATATTGTCGCTCGTCGCCGGGCTGCCGCCCCGGTGGGAGATCGAGGCGTCGAGCGACAGGCCATGGACGGCCGCGACGTCCCAGTTGGCGTCCACGCTGAACAGATGCGAAAAGATGCCGACCGGGCGGCGGCCGATCGCAGCTGCCGCGCCGTCGGCGGTCCGCACCCGGGGGTCGAGAATGACTCCGCCGGCGACGAGCCTCATGCGCCTGGTGATATTGCCGGAGAGCGAGAATTCCGCGCCTCGGCTGCGAGTCGTGCCGATCGCGATGTAGCGGTTGAACGGGTCGAAGCCGAAATAGGGACGCTTGAGGTCGAATATACCGGCCACCGCCTTGACGCTGGCGAGGTCGACCCGAACTCCCCCGTCGATCTGACGGGTGATGATCGCGGGCAAGGACTCGCTTCGGTTCGCTGCGCTGGCCGGCGGGGAACCGCTCTCCTCGAAGCCCCTCGAATAGCCGCCATAGACCGCGACCCGTTGCAGCGGCAGGACGGTAAGGGTCGCGTTGTAGAGCCAGGGCGAAGCACGCGATTGGATCGTCAGGTCGGGCGCGACGGCGCTTTTGCGGTACAAGCTCTTCGAAAGGCCGAAGCTCAGCTCGCCGACTCCCTTCCAGCGGCCGTCATAGGCGATACCGTAAAGCGTCTGGCGGAGGCGATCGTGGGACGGCGCTTCGAACCGGAAAACGGGCCGCGGCGAGTCGATATCCTCGAAAATCGACGAGACTCCGAGGTCGACCTCCGCATCCCCGCCATATTCGCGCTTCGCCTCCCGGCCCCGCGCACTCAATGTAATCTGGTGCAGCCGCGGTCCCTCGACGAGCGTGTGCGTGAGCCTGGCCTCTCCGCTGCTGCCGCGGCTGATGCCGGGGCGGGCTGCAAAGATCATATGGTCGCCGAGCCCGCTCGGCTCGATGCCGGTGATCAGATAGGTGTAGCCGCTGCGAAGATGCCGGATCGACCTGAACGCCCCGATGCGCAACAGCCAGGTCGGGGACAAGGCCACCGACCCGAGCAAGCCATAATTGAATTGGCTCCGGTTGATCGCGTTCCACTGCGGGCCCGGATAATGACCAGCCCGCGGTTCCGGCGGGATGAACGCGCCCGATGGGATGTAATAAGGCGAGCTCTGATCGTCGATGTCGGTGAACGCGCTCCAGAACGGCAGCAGCTCGATCGCCGAAGACGGGCGCCACCGCACGGTCAGGGCTTCGCTATGGTAATGGTTGCGAGTGCCGTCGGCGAAATGGGTTCGCCCGCCATTGGCTGCCGCGCCGAGCGAAAGGGTCCCGCCGAGCGGAATGGAGCCGTCGGCTTCGAGCCCGAAGCTTCCGTAGCTGTCGGTGCTGAAGACGGTCGACGCTCCGAGCGCCTCGGCTGGACGCCGCAACCTGAAGTCGACGATGCCGCTGGGCGCAGCGAAGGGATAGCCCTGGGCCGAGAGACCGACCTTGATCGACTGCGATTCGATCAGCAAGCCCGACAGCCCCACCACCGGGGCGAAATAGAGGCCGTCGATGCGCAGGTTTCCGGCTGTGGTCGGTGAAAAGCCGCGGGCATTGTCCGAATCATAGATTCCGAGGCTTTCCCGACCGACGCTGAATCCGAACGCATCATCCGCCTGCGTGACCGCATTCTCGCCCGATCGGGTTTGCGCGCGGGCAGTGGCCGGGAGGGAGAGGATGGCGATCGCACAGGCGATCGCCCTGGGAGGCGTACTGAACATGGCGCGATCCTGTCCGTGCCCGCCCCCTTGCCCAAGAATTTTGGGGCGAAGTGGCCAATGCGTTCGGGCGCCGAGCTGCAGCGGCCAAAGGGGGCCTATTTGACAGCGCCGGAGGGCGAGAGCAGGGATCGCCATCCTTCCGGAGCCCTACCCATGCGTTTTCGTAACAGCCTGTCCTTGCTCGCTCTTTCCGCATCGCTCGGCGCCTGGGCGGCGCCCGCGACCGCAGCCGCGCCCAAGCTCCCGCCGCTCGCCCTGCGCAACATTCCGACTCAGCTTCCGACCGGGGTTCGGCCGCTCCGTTACCGCCTGTCGATCACTCCGGACGCGGAGGCGCTGCGCTTCGCCGGCGCGGTGACGATCGACATTCAGGTCCAGCGCCCGGTCGATTCGATTACTCTGAATGCTGCGGGCCTCGACCTGCGCAGCGCCACGCTGAGCGGAGTCGGCGCAGCGAGGCGCTCGACCGGGATCAGCGCGGATTCCGGAGCGCAGACCGCGACGATCGCGTTCGGCGGCCGCATCGCACCGGGACGCTACCAGCTCGGTATCGACTATCGCGGGACGATCGGCCGCCAGGCCGCAGGCTTCTTCGCGCTGGATTATGACAGCGCCGCCGGCCGCAAGCGCGCCTTGTTCACCCAGTTCGAGGCGTCCGACGCGAGGCGCTTCTTCCCGTCCTGGGACGAACCGCAATTCCGCACCCCGTTCGAGCTCGAGGTCACCGTACCCGCCGGTCAGGATGTGATCGGCAACATGCCGAAGGCCGGCGTCCGCCAGGCCGCCGCCGGAATGAAGACGGTCAGCTTCCAGCCGACTCCGCCAATGTCCTCCTATCTGCTGTTCCTCGGAGTGGGCGAGTTCGACCGGATCACGAACCGCGCCGCCGGAGTCGAGATCGGAGTCGTCACCCGGCGCGGCAGCGGCGAGCAGGGCCGCTGGGCGTTGCAGGGCGCAAGCCAGATCCTGCCCTGGTACAATGATTATTTCGGTACCCCCTTCCCGCTTCCCAAGCTCGACAATGTCGCCGGCCCGGGCAGCAGCCAGTTCTTCGGAGCGATGGAGAATTGGGGCGCGATCTTCTCGTTCGAGAGCGCCCTGCTCGACGATCCGAGCATCACCAGCGAAGCGACCCGCCAGCGCATCTTCGAGGTGGCAGCCCATGAAATGGCGCACCAATGGTTCGGCGACCTCGTCACCATGGCCTGGTGGGACGACATCTGGCTGAACGAGGGCTTCGCCTCGTGGATGGCGAGCAAGGCGATGCAGAATTTGCACCCCGAGTGGGAGGCGGAGCTCGACCTGGTCAATGGGCGCGAAGCGGCGATGCGGCTGGATTCGGTGACGACCACGCATCCCGTCGTCCAGCATATCGCCACCGTCGAGCAGATGAGCCAGGCGTTCGATTCGATCACCTACCAGAAGGGCGAGGCGGTGATCACCATGCTCGAGGATTATGTCGGCGCCGATGCCTGGCGCCGCGGCGTGCAGGCCTATGTCGCCGCCCACAAATATAGCAACGCCCAGACCGACGACCTCTGGGCGAGCGTCGAGACCGCGGCGGGGCGGCCGATCACCGCGATCGCGCACGATTTCACCACCCAGCCGGGTATCCCGCTGATCCGGGTCGAGGCTTCGCGCTGCGTTGCCGGCAAGACGATCATCGACCTGCGCCAGACCGAGTTCACCCGCGACAGGCCCGACAAGGCAACGCTGTCGTGGCGGGTTCCGGTGGTCGCCTCCACGATCGGAGGTCCGAAGGTGCGCACG
>JAQGLD010000430.1 GCA_028293055.1 Alphaproteobacteria bacterium | reverse complement strand
TGCGCCCAGCCGAGTCTCGATCGGCCCATCGCCACTGTCGCCGTCGTAGACCAGCCAGGCGCGCAGGCTTCCGCTTTCCAGCGCCGCCTTCTCGAAATCGCCGAGGGTTGCGCGGTCAACGATCGCGTGGCTGATCTCCGCCCGGTCGAGTATGGTCGCGAGCTCTCGGGCGCGGAGCATCGGCATGGTTGCGACGACCACTCCGCCGGCCTTGAGCACTCCGAACCAGGCCGCGTAGAGGAAGGCGCTGTTCGCCCCGCGCAGCAGCACGCGATTGCCTGGCGCGAGTCTCTCCTCTTCGACGAGCAGGCGCGCGATCCGGTCGGAGAGCGACTTTATTTCGGAATAGGTCCAGGTGCGCAAATCACCCCGGACGGCGATCCTGTCGCCATGGCCTTCCTCGACCGCCCGGTCGAGCAGCTCCACTGCTGCGTTGAGCCGTTCGGGGTAAGCGAGCTCGGGAAGGTCGAAGCGGAAATCGGGCTGCGCGTCCTTGGCCGGGAGCCGATCGACGACGAATGTGTCAGCCTTCCGGTCGGTCAATGGCCGCCCTCCTCGCGCTCCGGTCCGCGCCTTGCCGGCATGCGGGCTTGCCGGGGCGCTCACGCGTGATAGTTTAGGCCTAAACTATCGGAGGAGTCGATGCGGATTGCGTGTCTCGGCGGCGGGCCGGCCGGACTCTATTTCGCGATCTCGATGAAGCTGCGCGATCCGAGCCACGAGATCGCGGTGTTCGAGCGCAACCGCGCCGGTGACACGTTCGGCTGGGGCGTCGTCTTCTCGGACCAGACCGTCGAGAATCTCGCCGCCAACGATCCGGTGAGCGCAGCAATCATCGCCGGCGAATTCGCGCATTGGGACGATATCGAGGTGCACGTCCGTGGCGAGACCCTGCGCTCGTCGGGCCACGGCTTCATCGGCATCGGCCGCAAGCGGCTGCTCCACATCCTCCAGCAGCGCGCGCTCGAGCTCGGTGTCGATCTCCGTTTCGAGCATGAATGCGATCCCGATCTCGACTCCTGGCAGGATTACGACCTGGTGATCGCTTCGGACGGCGCCAATTCGCGAATGCGCGACCGTTATTCCGAGCATTTCGGAGTCGATATCCAGATCCGCCCCAACAAGTTCGTCTGGCTCGGCACCGCAAAGGCGTTCGACGCCTTCACCTTCGCATTCGAGAAGAGCGAGGCGGGCTGGATCTGGGCCCACGCCTACAAGTTCGACGAGGACTTCTCGACGTTCATCGTCGAATGTTCGGAGGGGACGTGGCGCGGGCTCGGCTTCGATCGCATGGGCCAGGACGATGCGATCGCTCTGTGCGAGCGAATCTTCGCCAGCCATCTCGACGGCAATGCGCTGGTGTCGAACGCCACCCATCTCGCCGGACCGGCCGCATGGCTCAACTTCCGCCGGATCCTCTGCGAGCATTGGTCCCATGGCAAATTGATCCTGCTCGGCGACGCTGCCCACACCGCGCATTTTTCGATCGGATCCGGGACCAAGCTCGCGCTGGAAGATGCGATCAAGCTGGCGGAGGTGCTCAACCGCCCGGGTCTCGACCGTGGCCGGGCGCTTGCCGAATATCAGGCCGAGCGCAGCGTCGAAGTGCTCAAGCTGCAGAATTCGGCGCGCAACTCGACCGAATGGTTCGAGACGCTCGATCTCTATCTCGAGTTCGAGCCGGTCCAGTTCGCTTATTCCCTGCTCACCCGCAGCCAGCGGATCAGCCACGAGAATCTGCGCCTGCGCGATCCGCTGTGGCTCGGCGAGGTAGAAAGCTGGTTCTGGACGAAATCGGGCGCCGACCCGCTCGTCCGCACTCCCCCGCCGATGTTCGCTCCGTTCAGGATGCGGGAAATGACGCTGGAGAACCGGATCGTCGTTTCGCCGATGGCGACCTATTCGGCCGAGGGCGGCACGCCCGGCGACTTCCATCTCGTCCATTACGGCGCTCGCGCCCAGGGCGGCGCAGGCCTGGTTTTCACCGAGATGACCTGCGTCTCGCCGACCGGCCGGATCACACCGGGCTGCACCGGAATGTATGCGGCCGGGCATGTCGCGGCCTGGCGGCGTATCGTCGACTTCGTCCATGCCAACAGCCGGGCGCGGTTCTGCCTGCAGCTCGGCCATTCGGGCGCCAAGGGCTCGACCCGATTGGGCTGGGAGGGGATGGACGAGCCGCTCGACCACGGCAATTGGCCGTTGATCGCAGCCTCGGACGTGCCCTGGTCCGAAAATAATGCCCGGCCGCGGCCGATGACTCGCGTCGAAATGGACGAAGTGCGCGACCAGTTCGTCGCCGCGACCCTGATGGGGGTGGAGGCCGGGTTCGACATGGTCGAGCTCCACGCCGCCCACGGCTATCTGCTGTCGAGCTTCATCACTCCGCTGCAGAACAAGCGCGACGACGAATATGGCGGAAGCCTCGAGAACCGGCTGCGCTTTCCGCTCGAAGTCTTCCGGGCGATGCGCGCGGCATGGCCCGCGGAGCGGCCGATGTCGGTGCGAATCTCGGCGACCGACTGGGTCGGGGATTCGGGCGTGACTCCCGGCGAGGCGGTGCGGATCGCCGAAGCATTCAGCCGCGAGGGCGCCGACCTGATCGATGTCTCGGCCGGCCAGACCTGGGCGGAGGCGCGTCCGGTTTACGGCCGCATGTTCCAGACGCCTTTCTCCGACCGGATCCGCAACGAGGCGCGAGTCTCGACCATGGCGGTCGGCAATATTTTCGAGACCGACCATGCCAATTCGATCCTCGCCGCCGGCCGCGCCGATCTCGTGGCGCTCGCCCGTCCGCATCTGATCGATCCGATGTGGACTTTGCGGGCGGCGGCGCTGCAGGATTATCGCGGCGTCCATGTGCCGCCGCCCTATCTCGCAGGCCAGGAGCAGCTCGCGCGCAACCTCAAGCGCGCTGCCGAGAGCGCAGCGATACTCAAGCCATGAACGATCCGGCCATGAACAGGCTCGAAGGCCGTCATGCCCTGGTCACCGGCGGCGGATCGGGAATCGGCGCTGCGATCGCCCGCCGCCTCGCGGCGGAGGGCGCTTCGCTCACCCTGGTCGGCCGCCGCGGCGAGCCGATCGCCGCGCTAGCCGCGGAGCTTGGCGGCTCCGGTGCGATCCAGGCCGATGTCAGCGATCCAGCGCAGGCGCAGGCGGCGGTGGAGCGCGCTCGGGCCGAACGGGGGCCGGTCACCATCCTGGTCAACAATGCCGGCTCGGCCGACAGCATGAAATTCGAGGAGATCGGTCCCGAATCCTGGCGGCGGACGATCGGGGTCAATCTCGACGGCCTCTTCCACATGAGTCACGCGGCACTTCCGGATCTTCGCGCCGCGACGGCGGGACGGATCGTCACCATCGCCAGCACGGCCGGGCTGAAGGGTTATGCCTATGCCGTCGCTTATTCGGCCGCAAAGCATGGCGCGATCGGCTTTACCCGGGCGCTCGCGCTCGAGCTTGCCCGGACCGGGATCACGGTCAACGCGGTCTGCCCCGGCTTCACCGACACCGACCTGGTCGCCCGGTCGATCGACACGATCGCGTCCAGGACCGGCCGATCGGCGCAGGCAGCTCGCGCCGATCTCGAACGATTCAATCCGCAGGGGCGGCTGGTGACTCCGGATGAGGTCGCCGACGCGGTGCTCTGGCTTTGCCTTCCGGAAAGCCGGTCGGTGACCGGCCAGGCGATCGCGGTCGCCGGCGGCGAGGTGATGTGAGCGGAGTCGCGCTCCGCCGGACGCCGGGGCTCGCCGATCGAGGCAGCGTCCGGCTGTGGCTGCGCATGCTGTCCTTGACGACGATGATCGAGAAACGGCTGCGCCGCGCCTTCGAAGCCCGCTTCCCGATCACATTGCCCCGCTTCGATGTGATGGCCGCGCTCGACCGCCATCCCGAAGGCATGCGGATGACCGCTCTGTCGCGCGAATTGCTCGTCTCCAACGGCAATGTCACCGGCCTCGTCCGGGGCCTCAAGCGCGACGGCCTGATCGACATCCACCGCGTTCCGAGCGACGGCCGCGCTGCGATGGTCCGGCTGACCGAGGCGGGGCAAGCCCTGTTCGACGACATGGCCGAGGTCCACCGGCAGTGGATCGACGCGATGCTGGGCGACCTTGCGGTCGGCGATCGCGACAGGCTTTACGATCTGCTCGGAGCGCTCAAGGCCTCGCTCGCCCGCCATGATCCCGATCAGGAGACACGCACGTGAAGCCAGCCGATTTCCGGCCCGATCATTTCCTCTGGGAGTTTGACGAGGGAGTCGCGACGATCACGCTCAACCGGCCTGAGCGCAAGAACCCGCTGACCTTCGAAAGCTATGCCGAGCTTCGTGATGCCTTCCGGGCCCTGGTCTACGCACGCGACGTCAAGGCGGTGGTCATCGCTGGCGCCGGCGGGAATTTCAGCTCGGGCGGCGATGTCTTCGAGATCATCGGACCGCTGACCGAGATGGACATGACCGGCCTGCTCGACTTCACCCGGATGACCGGCGACCTCGTCAAGGCAATGCGTGCCTGCCCTCAGCCGATCATCGCCGCGCTCGATGGAATCTGCGTCGGCGCCGGAGCGATCCTCGCAATGGCGAGCGATATCCGGCTGGCGACGCCGCGAACCCGCACCGCCTTCCTGTTCACGCGAGTCGGGCTGGCCGGCTGCGACATGGGCGCCTGCGCGATCCTGCCGCGGATCATCGGCCAGGGCCGGGCGAGCGAATTGCTGTTCACCGGCCGGGTGATGAACGCCGAGGAAGGCGAACGCTGGGGCTTTCACAACCGGCTGGTCGACGCCGAGGCCCTGCTTGACGAGGCCCGGGGGCTGGCCGCCGAACTCGCGGGAGGTCCGACATTCGCTCACGGCATCACCAAGACCCAGCTCAACACGGAATGGGCGGTGAGCCTCGAGACCGCGATCGAGATGGAGGCGCAGGCCCAGGCGATCTGCATGCGGACCGCGGACTTCCGCCGCGCCTTCGAGGCGTTCGCCGAGAAACGCCATCCCCTGTTCGAGGGAAATTGAGTTGGCCGACTTCCGCGACCGCAGCTTTCTCGACTGGCCGTTCTTCGACGACGGCCACCGCAGCCTCGCGGTTGCGCTCGACGCCTGGTGCGCGGCCGAGCTTTCGCAGGAGACGGAGGAGGAAGATGTCGACGCGGCCTGTCGCCGGCTGGTCCGCAAGCTCGCCGCCGGCGGGTGGCTGCGCTACGCGGTGCCCGCAGCTTATGGCGGAGTGCACGACCGGCTCGACGTCCGCTCGCTCTGCCTGATCCGCGAGACGCTCGCCCGCTGGTCGGGCCTCGCCGACTTCGTCTTCGCGATGCAGGGTCTCGGCTCCGGGACGATCCAGCTGGT
>JAQGLD010000425.1 GCA_028293055.1 Alphaproteobacteria bacterium | reverse complement strand
GCGGGCATCGTCCGGATATCGCTGACCTTGCTGCCGAGGAAGGTGAGGACGGACATATATTGCAGCTTGTGTTGCTCAACCAGCCGATCCGCACTTTGCCGTCGCTCAGCAAATAGGGGCGCATGGGCGTGAACCGGTAGTTCCAGACTTCGCCGCGGGCCGCCGCATCGCTACGCTATGTCGTCGAGCCTGATCCCCCGTGTCTCCCGCGCGAGCAGAGCCGCGGTCGCGCTGACCAGGCAGGCGGCGGCGACATAGATCGCCACCGGAATGGACGATTTGCCGTGCTGATAGAGGGCGAGGGCGATGATCGGGGCCAGCGAGCCGGCGACGATCGAGGTCAGCTGGTAGGCGATCGAAGCGCCCGAATAGCGGATCCGGGTCGGAAACAGCTCGGCGATGAACGCCGCCTGCGGCGCGTACATCGCGCCGTGGAGGACGAGCGCGATGACGATCGCCGCCACTGCCTGGCCCATCTCGCCGCTGCCGAGCATCCGGAAGAAGAGGAAGGCGAAGGCGGCCATGCCGAGCCCGCCCGCGGCATAGACTCCGCGCCGCCCGACGCGATCGGAGAGGCGGCCGAGCAAGGGAATGGCGACGAGGTGGACCGCGGCGCCGATCAGGATCGCATCGAGCGCCTGCGCCTTGGCGAGATGGGCGACCTCGGTCATGTAGGTGATCGAGAAGACGGTGATCACATAATAAGAAATGTTCTCGCCCAGCCTGAGGCCGGCTCCGGTGAGCAGCGCCCTGGGGCGTTCCCGGAAGACTTCGAGCGCCGGCATCCTGGCCGGCGGCGCGCTCGCCTCGACCAGGCGCTGGAAACTTGGAGTCTCCGCGACCGCCGACCTTATCCACCAGCCGATCGCGACCAGCACGGCCGAAAGCAGGAAGGGTACTCGCCAACCCCAGGCGAGGAAGCCGGAATCGCTCAACCGGCCGGCGAGCAAGGCGAGCACGCCGGCGGCGAGCAGGCTGCCCGCCGGCACGCCCGCCTGCGGCCAGCTCGCCCAGAAGCCGCGCCGTTTCGCATCGCCATGCTCGGCCGCGAGCAGCACTGCCCCGCCCCATTCGCCGCCGACCGCGAAGCCCTGGACCAGGCGAAGTGCGATCAGCGCGATGGGCGCCCATGTGCCGATCTGTCGGTAGGTCGGCAGGCAGCCGATCAGCATTGTGGCGACACCCATCAGGACCAGGCTGAGCATCAGCAGCCGCTTGCGGCCGATCCGGTCGCCAAAATGGCCGAAGACGATCCCGCCCACCGGGCGGGCGACGAAGCCGAGGGCGTAGGTTGCGAAGGCGAGCAAGGTCCCGGTCAGTGGATCGTAATCCGGGAAGAAGAGCTTGTTGAACACGAGGGCCGCGGCCGATCCGTAGAGGAAGAAATCATACCATTCGATCGTCGTGCCGATCAGGCTCGCGGCGACCACGCGGCGCAGTGTCGCTTCATCCTCGCTCCGACCCGGCTGATTCATGCGCGCTCCCTTTCGGGGCATATCTAGACCCGCCCGGGGCGCCTGCGCCACTCCTCCGAAGGCCGATACAAGTCGCGACACTTTAGCGGCGCGCGGACACAGGCAGGCGACAGCGAGCTTCCATATCGGCTTCAACGCCACCCGGCGTTCGAACCTTGAAGGAGTGATGTGATGCGTAAGTTGATAATCTCCGCGTTCCTCGCAGCAGCCGCGATTACCGGTGCCGCCCCCGCCTCTGCCCAGACATGGCGGATCCAGCCGGCGGTGCAGCGCCAGATCCAGAGCGACATCAGCCAGCTCAATCGCCAGATCGATCGTGCCGTCCAGAACCGCAAGATCTCGCAGCGCGAGGCGACCGGGCTTCGCCGCGACGCGCTCGGAGTGCAGCGCCTCTACAACACTTACAGCCGCAACGGGCTGGATCGGCAGGAAGTTTCTCGGCTCCAAAGCCAGGTCGACCAGCTCCACCAGCGCCTCCAGGTCGAGCGCCGCGACCGGGACGGCCACCGCGGCTGACTGCGGACCGGATCATGAAGGAGGAGCGCCATCCCTTGGTGGCGCTCCTTTCGTGGCGAGAGGCGTCCGTGCTGCTTGCCACGGACGCCTCCCACAGGCTGCGACGATACGCTTCGCAGCGGCCCCTCTCTAGCCGTCAGAAAGTTAAATGGATTTGAACGGCATCGACAGGCGACGTGCAGAATTCGAAAGCCGGCGGGATCTTCGTCGCGGCTTCAGCAACTCTCGAAAAGCTGCGGGATCGGTGGTCTTGGGGGCGTGGAGACGGTCAGTGGCAGGCGTAGCCAAGCCCTATCAGCGCGCCGGCCTGCAACGCAGCGATGAGCAGGAGCCGGGTCGAGAACGGCTCCTTGCGAGTCTTGTGACGGAATAGCCGCCGCGCGAGCAGCGCGCCCGGCGTGCCGCCGATGGCGGCGAGGCCAAGCAGATCGGCTTCGGGGATCCGGCGGGCGCCGGAGCGTGCGTAGGCCTTGTCCTGCCAGAAACGCAGCATCGTCCAGCCATTGATGGCTGCGAGCACGAGCAGAATCGTCGGCATCGGGTTCGGCATTGCCCATGGCTACCTCAACTCCGGTTGAGAAAGCCTTTCCGCCCACGATGACCGGAGCGTCGCGGCTTCCCGCCGGCGCCTCGATCTGCGAACAGGTCCGCATGAAGATCGCGATGTGCCTACCCATACATGGCGGCGGCAAGCCCGCCTTCATCCAGTCGTTCGGCCGGATGATGGACTGGACCTACCGGTCCAATCTCCAGGGCGCCGACGGCCAGCCGGTTCGAGTCGCTATCGAAACACTGGTGTATAGCAGCTCCAGCGTCGCTTATTCGCGCTGCAAGATCGCTGCAGCGGCGCTGGAGTGGGGCGCGGACTGGCTGCTCTGGCTGGATGCCGACCAGACGTTTCCGCCCGCGACCCTGGTGCGGCTGCTCGGCCGCCAGAAGGCGGTCGTCGGCGCCAATTACCGCCGCCGCGAGCCAGAGCGAGTCTCCTCGACCGCCTTCCGAGATCGCGACGGCAAGCTCGAGCCAGCCTTTCCGCAGGGCGACGGAATCGAGCCGGTGGCGCATCTCGGCCTCGGAATCTGCCTCACGCACGCCGACGTGTTCCGACGCATCGAACGGCCTTTCTTCTTCATGGACAGCCGAGCCGACGGCACCT
>JAQGLD010000423.1 GCA_028293055.1 Alphaproteobacteria bacterium | reverse complement strand
TCGCGACCGGCAGGCCGGCCGGGCGGCAAGCTCTTATCTGGTCAATTTCGTGAAGTCGGGAGACCCTAACGGCTCGGGCCTGCCGCGCTGGTCGCCTTATTCTGCTTCAGGTGAGGCGATGCTCGATTTCTCGTCTCGAGGCGAGGCGGTGCCCCGCGCCGATCCGCTCGCGGCAAGGCTGGAGGCTGCGTCGGCCCGGGCGCGTTGACACGCAACGGACCCTGATTTCGGGGAGGCTGAACCGATTAGCGCGCGGCCGGCGGAAAGGCGCGCTCCTGCACCGCATTGGTGTTCTGGAAATGCGCGATCCGCCAGGCGCCGCCGCGCCGGACCAGCACCTGGGTCTGGATGCCGCGTTCCGGAGCGTCGCTTCCCGAGCCGGTCGGACTCAGCGCCCCGACCATCGTCCATTCGACGTGGGCGACGGCGACATCCGGTTTGAGATAGTCGATCGAAACGTCGCCGATCGTCATTCGCGACCGGGCGAAGACCGAGCCGAACGCGCGGCCGAGTTTCTCCACGAGCTCGGCACGGCTCCGCCAGTGCCAGCCGAGCACATTGACCACCTGGGCGTCGGCGGTGAACAGGGCGCCATAAGCCGAGATGTCGTGCGCATTCCAGGCGGCCGCCTGCTGCTGCTCCAGCGCGCGGATCTGCGCGCCGTCCTGAGGCGCGGCCGCCGCAAGGCTCAGGCCGATCAGGCCCGACAGCGTCATCCTCATTGCGGCCCCTCCCGCCGGCGGAAAAAGCCGGCGAGCGCATCATCGCATGTTAGAGGGCAGGACGCCATGATAGCCGTTCGCCGACTGCCGCCGAATATCGCTAGGTCGGCTGGACCGCCGCGTTGCGGGCGAGCGTCTTGAACCGCTCGCCGCTATCCTGCCGGACGGTGATCGTGACATGGCCGGTCTTGCTGGTCCTGCGATCCTCGACCCGTCCGGATTTCCCGATATGGGTGCCCCCGGTGACCAGGCAGCGATCGCCATTCTTCACTGCTTCGCCTTCAGACTGATCCGCCATTTTCCTCTCCGCATGACCCGGGTCGCGTTTCGATCAGGCGCATCGTTGCCAGCCGCTGTCCAGTCCGCTGCTCGAAACGCGTCGCGGCGATAGGGCGGCCTGCGCCTGAATTTCCTCGCGGCGTTCCCGGAAACCGCGCGCCCACAGCCACTTGCCTCTCGCCCGCAGAATCGGCAACGCTGCTTTCCGGGCCCGACAGGGCGATCCCCGTGGGAAGGACTATGTCGAGAACAACCCGCCTCGCCGCAGCGCTCGCCGCTTTCGTCGCGATGCCCGCCGCCGCCGGGGCGGCCTGCAGCGTGCAGAAGGTCGCCGAGCTGCCGGTGACGATGGCGGACGGCTACCGGCCGATGGTGAACGCCAGGATCAACGGCGTCGAGACGCGCTTCATCGCCGACAGCGGTGCCTTCTACAGCCTGATCTCACCGGGCGTCGCCGCGGCGAACGGGCTCAAGCTGCACGCCGCTCCGCCCGGCTTCCGCCTCGGCGGCATCGGTGGCGGAACCAGCGCCTCGCTCGCGACGGTCAAGGAATTCACCCTCGCCGGAGTGCCGATCAAGGATGTCCAGTTCCTCGTCGGCGGAACCGACACTGGAACGGCGGGACTGATCGGCCAGAATGTGCTTGGCCTCGCCGATGTCGAATATGATCTCCCGCACGGCGCGATCCGCCTGTTCCGCTCCCACGATTGCGGCGATTCAAGCCTGGCCTATTGGGCAGCGAAGGACGGAATCTACTGGACGATCAAGATCGTGCCGCTGCGCACCGCCGGCTTTCACACCGTCGGCACGGTCGTGGTCAACGGCCAGAAAATGCGCGCCCTGTTCGATACCGGCGTCGAACGCACAATGCTGACCCGAAAGGCGGCAGAAAGGGCAGGCGTCAAGCCGGGCGATCCCGGGGTCGAGCGTGCCGGCTTCTCGCGCGGCCTGGGTCGCGAGATCTCCAACGCCTGGAGCGCGCCCTTCGCTTCCGTCAAGATCGGCGAGGAAGAGATCCACAATGTCCGCCTTGGCATCGCCGATACCGAACTCGGCGACAACGACATGCTGCTCGGGTCCGATTTCTTCATCTCGCACCGAGTCTATGTCGACAACGCGTCGGATCGAATCTTCTTTTCCTATACCGGTGGGAAAATCTTCGGGATCGCGGCGCGGCGAGAGGGCGAGGGCATTGCCGCTGCGCCGGTCGCCGCGACCGAGGCCGAGCCCCAGGATGCGGAAGGCTATAGCCGCCGCGGCGCGATCTTCCTCGCGCAGCGCGACTTCGCGCATGCGATCGAGGATTTCACCCATGCGATCGCGCTTGCGCCCAAGGAGACCCGTTTCCTGCTGCAGCGTGCCGAGGCTTATATGCGCAGCGGCCGCCGGGCGCTCGGCGCTGCCGATCTCAACCGCGCGGTCGACAGCGATCCGGCCAATGTTCCCGCGCGGATCCACCGTGCGCAATTGCGACTTTCGATCGGGGAGCGCGAGGCGGCGCTCGCCGATGCCGACGCCGCCGCCAAGGCGGTGGTCGGTCCGGTCAACGATCGGGTAGCGATCGCCCGCCTCTATTCCGCGCTCGAAGCCTATGACGGGGCGATCGGCCAGCTCGACCCGTGGATCGCAGCCCATCCGGAAGATGCGACCCTGCCGGCGGCGCTCAACGCGCGCTGCTGGGCGCGGGCCCAACTGGGGCGGGAGCTCGACAAGGCGCTGTCCGATTGCAACGCTGCCCTGCGCCGTGCTGCGCGCCCGGCGACGGTGCTCGACAGCCGCGGCCTGGTGCGGCTCCGAATGGGCGATTACGACAAGGCGATCGAGGATTATGACGCGGCGCTGAAAGCGGATCCGAAGATCGCCTGGTCGCTCTACGGCCGCGGGCTGGCTCGTCGGCACAAGGGGCTCACGGCCGAGGCCGACGCCGATCTCAAGGCGGCCGCCGCACTCGCGCCGGACCTCGCCGAACGCGCCAAAAAGGCAGGCATCGACTGATCCCGGTCCGGCGCCGGATCAGGTCGCCAGCGGGATCGCCAGGCGAGTCGACCCCGTGACACAGGGTCTGCGAATCCTTCGCGCCGACCAGCCGATCCAGTATCACATGGTCACCGGCGACGAATGTCGTCGTGGTGCTGGTGGCATTGGTATTACGCCTTCGATGTGATCGCCGGATGGACAGGCTGAAGCACGGCGACGCGTATGCGATGAGCGCGAATGGAAGGCCGTTTCTAAAGCGTCCGCCGCCCGAAGCCGGATGAGGCGGGGGCAGAATTCCAATCGCGGCTTCGCGTCGCTCCGCCGCTCGGCGTCGACGCTTTGGACCCGCCCCGGCCCAGTTCGCGAAGGGCCGGCGAGAGCTCGAAATTGTCGACTCCGCTTTGGCTCGGCCAGAACAAAAGGCAGGCGCACATCGCCAGGTTGATCAAGCCGCCGACCATGGTCCCGCCGCCGGTCGCCGACGCCAAGGCGGGCACGAGCAGGGCAAACAGCTTGTCGAGCACGACCGCGCCGATCCAGCCGCAGATGGAAAGCATCGCATTCCAGCCCATGTCGCGGAATCTCTTGGCCTGGAGGGCGAGAGAGAAATACAGGAAGATCGGGGCGGTGACCGCGACGATCGCAAGGATCATGCCGGTCGGCGGTGCCCCTGCGACGCGATGGGACGGCATCATCGTGCCGATCATGACGAAGACGATCAGGGTCATCACGAAGGCGAGGCCGAGCGACAGCAGGAAATATTCGAGCCGGCCGATGCGCCCCGCAAACCCAAACAGAATGCCCATCCACATTCTCCTTCAGGGGAACCTAGCTCGGAACCCCTTTCGAGAGCGGATAGGGAGATGGTTAACGGGCGGCGAAAGCGTGTCGCCGAAGCGTTCGCCTAATCCTCGACATAGGCATCCTCCGGATCGAATGTGCGATAGCCGATCACCGTCTCGGTGCGCTTGATGTCCTGCCACTGGCCCGACAGCAGGCTCTCGATGATCGAGGCCTCGAAATCCTCGCGGGCCTCGCCCTGGACGCGAACCATCAGGTCCCATTTGCCGCTTATCGAATAGATTTCCCGGACCTGGGGGAGCTGCACTTTCGCCATCGCCACCCCGACCGCGCTCGTCCTGCCGGGCTTGCAGCGAATGAAGATAAAGAAATCCATGCCGTCCTCCGTGGCTCTGCGCGGCCTTATAGCAACGATTCCGATCGCGGCCGCAAGCGGCCAAACGGCCAAACCGACCGGCACCTTGCGTCGGGCGATGCTCGGACGGAGCGACGGTCCGCGCTTCGAACCGGTGGCGTAGACCGCGCGGCGATCCGCGTGGGGTGGGCGGCCTCGCAATGTCTCGCGAAGGCGTGACGGCGGTCACGCCGGCTCTTCAGGTCCAGCCCTAAGAATGCGCGAGGCATCCAGTCGGAGGCCCGCGGACCGGCTGCCACTCGCTGACGGCCTGGCCGCATCGGAGGTCTTGAGGAGGACGAGATGGACAAGGAATCGGTTCGCGCGCTGAAGGCGGAAATGGCCGAACAAGTGGTGGGGCCACTGCTCTCGGACAGCAAGATCGTGCGTAGCTTCGGCATCTCGCCGACCTCGCTCAGGAACGTCACGGCTGCACCGCCGGGAATAGCCCTCGGCATTGCGAGCGGAAACGGCCAGCGGGACTATCGACTGGCTGTGCGGGTTCAGCGCCGGACTCTGCAGGCCTTGCCCGACCTTCGCGCGCGCTTCGAGGAGCAGACGCGGGGAGAGGTCGACCTTCGCTACATCGGCCGGTTGGAAAAGCGGCAGCTCCCCTGGTATCAGACTCGCAGGCGGCCAGTACAGATCGGCTGCTCGATCGGTCATTATGCGATCACCGCCGGTACGCTCGGCGCGTTGCTGCGCCATAATCCTTCCGGCGAAACTGTGATTCTTAGCAACAACCACGTACTCGCCGACGAGGATCGTGCCACGGTTGGAGACGACATCCTTCAACCCGGCCGATATGATCTGGGTGGCCGGCCCGCGGACGTCGTCGGAACCTTGCTCGACGCCGTTCCGCTCCAGCCGAGAGGCAATTTGGTCGATGCTGCGATTGCGAGGCTGGCCGGAGGCATCGATCCGGATCGCCTGCTTTTGGAGGGTGCCGGCGCTTTGGCCGGTGTGCGCGATACGCCTATCGAACCGGGCGACGCTGCGATCAAGATCGGCCGCACGACAGGGCTCACCCATGGAATCGTCACCGCAGTCGAGCTCGACGATGTCGTCGTCGGCTATGATGTGGGCGATCTCTCCTTCGACCGCCAGATCGAGATCGAAGGCACGGGCGCCAGCGGATTCAGCGCCGGCGGCGACAGCGGCTCGCTGATCATGGATTCGGAGTTTCGGGCCTTCGGCCTGCTATTCGCGGGCGGTGATTCCGGCGGCTCCAATGGTCAGGGTCTGACCTTCGCCAACGAGCTCGCGACTGTATTGGCGCGGCTCGACCTCAGTCTGGCGCCGTGATCGAGCGAGCGCTATAGCCGGGCGATGGTGGTCACGGCCGAGCAGGCACGCCTGGTCAAGGCGAAGGCGGGCGAGATCGCGCGATCCAGGGCGACCGTGACCGGCGTGGGCCTGACCAGGGTCGGCGATTCCTATGCGGTGAAGGTCAATCTGGAAGGCGCCGCCGATCACGACCTTCCGGGGGAAATCGATGGAGTCCAGGTGGTCTACGAGGTCACCGGATCGATTGCCAAGCGCTTGCCTTGAGCCTCGGCTGCGCCGGGCTCGCGCCCGCCGGATAGTCCCGGTCGCGCTTTCAGCCGATGAGCTTCGTACCGATCTGAAGCGATGACGCATCCGCTGCCTAATTAGGCAGGGTGCGCAAGCGCGATAGATCGCTAACCTGGCCCGGCGGCGAAGGGGCGCAGTCGCCCGTTTCCTTATCGGCGTCTGTAGCCAGGGAGAGAAAAATGAAGATCGGGCATAAGGCGGCGGCAATCGCGGGACTGTTGTTCGCCACCGCTCCTGCGGGTGCGCA
>JAQGLD010000387.1 GCA_028293055.1 Alphaproteobacteria bacterium | reverse complement strand
CGTGCCGTGGAAGAGAAGGACCGGCGCCCTGATCGCCTCGGCGTGTCGCGCCGGAGAGCCGTCCTCGATATGCGGGCCGGTGCCGAAGAAGTCGCGGACATTGCCCGAATTGGTGAATCCGGCCCATTCGTTGCGTGCTTCGCCGAGGTCGGTGACCGGGGCGACCGCGACAATCGCCTTGTAGAGCGAGGGATCGACGACGGCCGACTGGAGCGCCGCATAGCCGCCATAGGACCAGCCGACGATCGCGAGCTTGGCTGGATCGGCGATCCCCTGGCTGATCAGCCAGCGCCCGGCGTCGTTGACGTCGCCGATCGCGATCCGCCAGGACTGGAACCCGTTGGTCTGGAACCACTGGCTGCCATAGCCCGCCGAGCCGCGGAAATTGGGCTGCAGCACCGCATAGCCGCGATTGGCGTAGAATTGCGCGAGCCAGTCGAAACCCCATTCGTCGCGCGCGCTGGGCCCGCCGTGCGGCATGACGATCGTCGGCAGTCCCTTTTCCGGCTTGCCGGGCGGCAGGGTCAAGTAAGCGGGGATCATCGTCCCGTCGGCGGCGCGGTAGCTGACCGCCCGGACGGAAGCGAGCTTGACGCCTTCGAGTTCGGGCCGAGATCGAATCAGCGGCACCAGCTTCTTTGTCGGCCGGTCGAGCAGATAATAAGTGCCGGGATCGCTGTCGCCGCCAGCCCAGACCAGCAATTTCGTCTCGTCGTCGGAGGCACCGACGAAGTTCATCAGCGGGCTGTTCGGCAAGGCCTTGGACAGTCCTGCGGCGAGCGCCTTGAGCGCAGGGTCGAAATAGACCGACTGTCTTTTCTCGGTGGTATAAACGGCGCCGATCACCCGCCCGCGCCGGCCGAGCCTGATAACGCCGTCGATATCGACCTGATCGTGGGAAACGACCAGCTCGGACTTGTTCGATCCGTCGAGTGCCAGCTTGTAGAGCATGGTCCGGCCGTTGGTCGACTGGAGCACATAAGCGACATTAGCCTTCCCATCGACCGCCACAGGAAACGCCCCTAATCCGGTTGCCCGGTCATAGGACCCGAGACGGACCCAATCCTTGGACCCGGCGGTGCGGTAATATTGGATGAAGCTGTTCGAATCCTGCCCGGTCGAGCCGCGCGGCGGCAGCGTCCGCATCAGCCGAATCTGGCCGTCGCCGTCCGAGATGAAATGGTCCGCCGCCGGACGCGGCCCCTCGACGGTTCGGCTGTGCCCATTGGCGGTGTCGATCTGGACGACCCCGAGCCCCTGCCCGGTCCGCGCCAGCAAGGTGCCCGATCGGTCTTCCGGAATGAAAGCCTGTTCCATCAACAATTGATTGTCCTGGCCGGGCAGCCAATCGACCACTCCGCCGCCCCAGAGGCGGGTCGCGACCTGGTCCGAGGAATCGCGCTGCCCGAGAATGCGGGCATTCTTGCCGTCGATATCCAGAGCCACGAGGCGGGACGCATTGACCAGCAATTGCTGCGAATTGATCACCGAGTAGGTCGAACAGACCAGACGCGCGCTGGAAACCCAGTCGCACTCGTTCATGCGCTGCTGCTCGCCATCGACGCTGGTCACCACCTTCGGGCTGGTGGCGCCGATGTCGATCGCATAGAGGCGCGATCCCTGGCCCTGGGTGGGAACGATATAGGCGATGCGCCCGCCGTCGGGAGAGAGCGAGATGCTCTGAACATTTTCCCTGGCGCCGAACATCGCTGCTGCATCCGGCTCGCCGTTGGCGCAGAGCAGAACGCTGCAAAGCAGCGCCGCGGTCACACGTTTCATGATTTCACCCCGGTCTCAATGAGTTGCCCGGTCCGGCCGTGACAGGTCAAGCAGAACTGTGCAAGCCGGGCGAATGGAGCTAGTCCGCGCCGGCATCGTGCAGCGGAGCGAATCTTGGCGAACGAAACGACTTGGGATCCCAATGACGCGGCGCCGGTTAGGAGGCAGGCGCCCGAATGGGCGGCGCACGAATCGGTCTGGATCGGCTTTCCAAGCCACGCCGAGCTCTGGGAAGACGATCTCGAGCCGGCTCAGAATGAGGTCGCCGCATTCGCCCGGTCGGTCCACGCCGATGGCAAGGGCGAGGCGGTTCGTCTGGTCGCGCACGACGAGACTGCCGCGACCACAGCCCGCCGATTGGGCGGGGGCATCGACGTCCTCGTCCAACCGTTCGGCGACATCTGGCTGCGCGATACCGGCCCGATCATCCTCGGGAGGGGCGATCGCTGCGGAGCGCTGTTCCGGTTCAACGGCTGGGGCGGCAAATATCAGCTTGCCGGAGACGACACGATCGGACTTCGCCTCGCCCAGGCCGCCGGCCTGCTTGCGACCGCCCACGACTGGGTGCTCGAGGGCGGCGCGATCGATGTCGACGGAAGCGGATTTGCGGTGACGACCGAGCAATGCCTGCTCAACCCCAACCGGAATCCGGGCATGGTCCGCGAGGATGTCGAGCGCCGCCTGCGCGACGACCTCGGCCTCGATCGCGTGCTGTGGCTCGGCGAAGGCCTGCTCAACGACCATACGGACGGCCATGTCGACAATCTGGCCCGCTTCGTCGCCAAGGGCCGCCTCGCCATCCCCGTCCCAGAGGGCGACGACGATCCCAATGCGGCGGTCTACGCCGACGCTCGAGCGCGGGCCAGGGCCTTCGGGATCGATGTGGTCCCCCTCCCCTCGCCGGGCCTGGTGCTGCGCGACGAAGAGACCGTCCCGGCATCCTACATGAACTTCTATATCGGCAATGCGGTGGTGGTCGTGCCGCTCTACGGCGCGGCCAACGACGAAGCTGCGGTTGCCGCGATCGCGGCGCTCTTCCCCGATCGCGAGACGCTCGGCTTACGCGCCGACCATATCCTGACCGGCGGGGGCAGCTTCCATTGCATCAGCCAGCAGGTTCCGGCCTGATCCGTGAACCCGAGTAGCGCCAGCATCGACATCCCCTATATAGCCCCAATGACCAGCCTGACCGTAGCCGCGCTCCAGCTCGCTTTCACCGACAGCGCCGACGAGAATATCGCCGCCGTTTCGGAGCTCGTCCGCGAGGCCGCCGGAAAAGGCGCGAGGCTGATCCTTCCGCCGGAATTGTTCGAAGGCCATTATTTCTGCCGCACGCAGGACGAGGGGCATTTCGCCCGCGCGCTGCCGGCGGACGAGCACACCGCGGTGCTTGCGATGCGCAAGCTCGCCGCCGAGCTGAAGGTGTGGATCCCGACCAGCTTCTTCGAAGCGGAAGGGCATCACCATTATAACAGCCTGGCGATGATCGACGATCGCGGGGAGGTTCTCACCGTCTATCGCAAGAGCCACATCCCCGACGGCCCCGGTTATTCGGAGAAATTCTACTTCAGGCCCGGAAACACCGGCTTCCAGGTGTGGAAATCGCCGTTCGGAACGATCGGCGCGGGTGTGTGCTGGGACCAATGGTATCCGGAGACGGCGCGTTCGCTGATGCTGATGGGTGCCGAGATATTGCTGTTCCCGACCGCGATCGGCACCGAGCCGCACGATCCCGAGCTCGACACCAGCCGATTGTGGCGGCGCGCGATGATCGGGCATGCGGTATCCAATGTCGTACCCGTGGTTGCCGCCAACCGCATCGGCACCGAGCATGGCCAGCGTTTCTACGGCCACAGCTTCATCTGCGACGAGCGCGGCGACATGCTGGCGGAGTTCGGAGCGACGGAGACCGGCGTGCTCGTCGCCGAGGTCGATCTCGAGCAGGCGAAGAAGCACCGCGCCGCGTTCGGCTTCTTTCGCGATCGCAGGCCCGATCTCTACGGACGGATCGCGCAGGATATCTAGAATCTGCCGGCAGTCGCCGGCTTCAGAACATCCAGATTGCGGCCGCGATGACCGCGGTCCAGATCAGCACAGCGGCGCCGAACAGACGAGTCATGCCGGCTTCCCCGATCAGCATGGACTCTTCAGCCTGAATTTCCCGTCCTTGACCCACGCCCACAATCTCCTGCTTAGGCCGTTGAGAATAAATGGATTCACGGCGAAGTCATCTGCGGACTTCTACGTAGCGCCGCCGTCACGAATTCGCAGCGCTCGGACAAAGACCGCGTCGAACATCTCGGCGGTCAGCCGGTTGGTGTTCTGGTTGTAGCGCGAGCAATGATAGCTATCGATCAGGACCCGGCCGCCTGGAAGATCATGTTCGGCGAGATGGCCGAAGCGAAAGGCGGCGAGACGCCCGCCCGAATTTCGCACCACCGCCTCGTGGGCGATGCGCCCGAGCGCGACCACGACCCGGACGCTGTCGAGCCGTGCCAGCACCGGGCCCAGATAGACGCGACAAGCTGCGATCTCATCGGCCAGCGGCCGGTTGGCCGGCGGCACGCACCGCACAGCGTTGACGATCGCCGCCCCGCGCAGACGCAGCCCACCCTCGCCCGCATCGTCATAGGCTCCGCTCGCGAGCCCGTGGCCGAGCAGGGTCGCGAACAGCAATCGTCCGGATTCGTCGCCGATGAAGGCGCGGCCGGTACGGTTGGCCCCCTTGGCACCCGGCGCCAGGCCGACGATCGCCAACCACGCATCGGCATCACCCGACACCGGAACCGGACCGTTCCACCAGTCCGGCTGAGCGCTGCGCAGCGTTCCACGATAGGCGACGAGCCGCGCGCAGCGGCCGCAATCGTGCGGCGGCTCCAGTTCGGGCACCGGACTTGCAGGGCTTTCGAGAGTCACGTCGCTGCTCTAGGTGCCGGCCCATGGCGAAGACAAGATATGCGGTGGCCCTGGGCTCGAACCGGCGCGGCCGCCACGGTGCTCCGGCGGACACGATCCGAGCCGCGGCGCGCGCGATCGAAAGCCGGAGCCTGTCGCGGATCCGCTTGACTCCGGCGCTCGGCCCCGCCGGCCGGAGCTTCGCCAACGCGGTCGCGATCGTCGAGAGCGAACTCGACCCCGCCGAATTGCTCGCCATCCTCAAGGCGACCGAGCGCAGTTTCGGCCGCCGCTCGGGCCGCCGCTGGGGCCCGCGCATTCTCGATCTCGACATCATCCTGTGGTCCGAAGGGCCGTTCGAATCGACCGGACTCGTCGTCCCGCATCGCGCCTTTCGCGAGCGCCGCTTCGTCCTCCAGCCGCTGGCCGAGATCGCGCCCGCCTGGCGCGACCCGATCACCGGCCGAACCGCCCGCCAGCTGCTTGCCCTTCATGGCAAGGCACGCGGTTGACCATCGCGGCACCCGCTCCTAGTGGAAACCGGCCTTTGGGGCCCGCTGACAGGGTGCTTTTGTGCGTTGGATTGGCGAGGGCCGGTAGCTCAGTTGGTAGAGCACACGACTTTTAATCGCGAGGTCCCGGGTTCGAGCCCCGGCCGGCCCACCAGTCCCCCGAGCCGAGGCACGATGCGAAGGCCGGACGAGCAAGCTCGTCCGGCCTTGCCTCCTCTCAGAATTTGAGCCGGGCGCCGACAGCGAAGCGGCGGCCGAGCGCGTCGTAGGTCGA
>JAQGLD010000382.1 GCA_028293055.1 Alphaproteobacteria bacterium | reverse complement strand
GCTCCGGGTCCGTCTACGCGCTGCGCAGCACCGCGATCAGCCAGCTGACTCCGGTCGTCGCAGCCGGGGATCGCTGGCGGCCGCTCGCTCCGGCGGCGACTCCTGCCTCGTTCCCGAGCGTCCGCCTGGTCGTCCCGCGCTCGGTGACGTTCAAGGCCGCCGACGGCCATGTCGCTTATGGTCAATTGTTCCTGCCGCCCGCCGGCGCCGCGGGCAGGCATGCCGCCTTGCTATTCTTCCATGGCGGGCCCCCGCGCCAGATGCTCGACGGCTTCCACTACATGTCGGCCTATAGCTGGATGTACGCGCTGAACGAATATTTCGCTTCCAAAGGCTATGTCGTGCTGTCGGTCAATTATCGTGGCGGCATCGGCTACGGTCTCGACTATCGCGAGGCCGACAGGTTCGGGATCGGCGGCGGCAGCGAGACCAACGACATATTCGGCGCGATCGATTTCCTGAAAGCTCGCGACGATGTCGACCCGAAGCGTATCGGCGCATGGGGCGGCAGCTATGGCGGCCTGATGACCGCGCTCGCGCTCGCTCGCGCCTCGGATTCGGTCGCGGTCGGGGTCGATTATGCGGGGGTCTATGATTGGGCCTCGATGCTCGCCGATTCCGGAGCGCCGATCGAAGATGCGGCCGACCGGAAGCTGGCTTTCGAATCCTCGCCGGTCGCGACGATCGCCAGGTGGCGCTCGCCGGTGCTGGTCGTCCAGGCCGATGACGATCGCAACGTGCCGCCGCAGCAGTCGACCGAGCTGATCCAGGACCTGCGTTCGCACAATGTGCCGTTCGAGCAGATCCTGATGCCGAACGAGGTCCACGACCTCACCCGGTACGGCTCGTGGCTGGCGATGTTCCAGGCCACCGACGATTATCTCGATCGATATCTGCACCCTCAGCACAGCACTCGGTAGCCTTCCGGGCACCACGCATGGTGCCAAGGCACCCAAACAGCAAATTCGATCACATTTGAAAATTATTCTCTGGACGGAAAATCGGTCCTATGTCAGTCCAAATGGAAATAGCGGGAAATGAGGATGCACGAACACAAAAAGGCGGCAGCGACGACGGAGGGCTCCGGGCCGCGGACCGTGAAGCCGGTCGCGCGGCGCTTGTCCGATCGGAGCGGCCGGAAATGACCTTTCCGTTCGATCCCAGGCCGGGCACGCTCGTGTTGCCGCAGCCCTACATCCTCTTCGTCGGAGACACGCGGGAGGCCGGCTACGCCAAGACCGCGTTCGGGCTGCGCGATTGGGCCGGCGACAAGTGCGTCGGCGAGTGCGCCAGCGACGAAGCTGCGGTCACCACCGGCCTGCCTCGCATGTCGCCTGCGGAAGGCGCGGCGCTCGGCGCCCGCTCGTTGATCGTCGCGGTCGCGAACAGCGGCGGATATATTCCCCAAAGCTGGATCGCCACCCTGATCGAGGCGCTCGAGGCCGGGCTCGACATCGTCGCCGGAATGCATTCGCGGCTGAGCGAGATCGACGAGCTCGCCGACGCCGCAAGGCGGCTCGGCAGGCGGCTGATCGATGTCCGTACGCCGCCGCCGGGGCTCACCGTCGCAACCGGCGCCAAGCGCAGCGGCAAGCGCCTGCTGACCGTCGGCACCGATTGCGCCCTCGGAAAGAAATATACCGCGCTCGCGCTGACCGAGGGCTTTGTCGCACGGGGCATCGACGCCGATTTCCGAGCCACCGGCCAGACCGGGATCATGATCGCGGGCGAAGGCATTCCGATGGATGCGGTAATCGCCGATTTCGAAGCCGGAGCGGCCGAGCGGCTGTCGCCCGATGCTGCACCCGATCATTGGGACGTGATCGAGGGGCAGGGATCGCTGATGCACCCGGCTTATTCGGGAGTGTCGCTCGGCTTGCTCCACGGCAGCCAGCCGGACGTTTTCGTGCTCTGCCACGAGCCTGGCCGCACCGGCCTGCTCGGCCTGTCTTCCTTCGAGCTGCCCTTGGTCGAGGACATGATCGCATTGACGATCACCCTCGGCCGCCGCACCAACCAGGCGATACGCTGCGGCGGACTGTCGTTCAACACGAGCGCCTTTTCCCAGGAAGAGGCGGAGCGGCTGATGGCGGCGGAAAGCGATCGCCTCAGCCTCCCGGTGGCGGATTCGATGCGGCGAGGGGCCGCTTTCGACCGGCTCATCGACAATTGCCTTCGGGAGGCTTGATGGACGACACGGAAACGCAGAAATCGACCTGGTTTCAGCGCTTCCTGCTGCCCGGCTTCGCGTTCAAGGCAGTGGTGATCGGCGGCGGCTACGCCACTGGCCGAGAGCTTGCCGAATTCTTCCTTCCTGCCGGTCCGTGGGGCGGACTTGCCGGCATGCTGCTCGCGATGCTGGTGTGGAGCCTGGTCTGCGCATTGACCTTCGCCTTCGCCCGTGCCGTCGGCGGCTACGATTATCGCACCTTCTTCAAGGCTTTGCTCGGACCGTTCTGGATTGCCTTCGAGGCTGCCTATTTCCTGTTCGTCATCCTGATCCTGGCGGTGTTCGGCGCCGCCGCCGGCGCGATCGGCGCAGCGACGCTCGGCCTGCCGCCGATCGTCGGGACGCTCGCCCTCGCTGTCGCGATCGGACTGTTCGTGACGTTCGGCAATGCCTCGGTCGAGCGCCTATTCAAATATGTCACTTTCCTCCTCTACGGGGTCTATCTGCTGTTCGTCCTGCTGTCGGTCTCGAATTTCGGAGACCGCATCGGCTCGGCCTTCGCGGCCGCCGAGCCTGGCGACGGCTGGGCGCTCGGCGGGCTGACCTATGCGAGCTACAATATCGTGGGAGCGGTCGTCATTCTGCCGGTGATCCGCCACCTCACCAGCCGCCGCGACGCAATCGTCGCTGGGCTGGTCGCCGGACCGCTCGCAATGGCTCCGGCTTTGCTCTTCTACATCTGCATGGTCGGTTTCTATCCCGCCATCGCGCAGGAGACGCTTCCATCCGACTTCATCCTGCGCCAGCTGCACTTTCCGGCCTTCCACTATCTGTTCCAGCTGATGATCTTCGCCGCCTTGCTCGAGAGCGGAACCGGCTCGGTTCACGCCATCAACGAACGCGTCGCGACGGTCTGGCGCCGCCACCGCGGCACCGATCTCGCCTATCAGGCGCGCGCCGGAATCGCAGCAGCGCTGCTGATCGGCTGCATCTTCATCGCCGACCGGTTCGGCCTGGTGGCGCTCATCGGCCGCGGCTATCGCTTCCTCGCTTACGCCTTGCTGGTCGTCTATGTCGTGCCCTTGCTCACTTTCGGGGTCAGGCGCCTGCTGATCGCTTCTCGCGGCGGCGTAGTGCCGATCGGTGACGAATCCCCGGCGCCGGCGCCCTAGGATTCTGGTCGACAAGCCAGCCCGGACTCGCCGGAGGGATTTGCTCTGGCCGCGAGCCGTCAATCAACTATCATGTCCCTCCGCTGCCCGAAGGCAGCCCAGGTGGAAAGTCGACAGGGGAGGGGATATCCGTGCCATCTAATAGCCCGACGCTAGGCGCCTTGCTTCGCAGCCTGCGCGCACGCGAGGGATGGACGCTCAAGGAAATGAGCGCGAAGAGCGGAATTCCGGTCTCGACCCTGTCCAAGGTCGAGCACGACCGCCTCACCCTGACCTACGACCGGCTGCAGCAATTGAGCCGCCGGCTCGGGATGCGGATGTCGGAGCTGTTCGCCGAGGCCGAGGACGAGACCCCGCCGGCGGTGACCGCGCGGCGCAGCGTCGGCAATGTCGACCGCGCCGTCCGCGTCGAGACCCCCAATTACGATTATTATTATTTGTGCACGGAATTGCGGCGCAAGCGGATGATCCCGGTGCTCACCAAAATTCGCGCCAAGACGTCGAAGCAGTTCGGCGAGCTCGTCCACCATACCGGCGAGGAATTCATCTTCGTGCTCAAGGGCAGGATAGTGGTCAACACCGAATTCTACGATCCGGTAACACTCGGCGAGGGCGAGTTCATCTACATCGATTCGACGATGGGCCATGCCTATCTGGTCGCCGAGGGCTGCGACGAGGCGGAGGTGCTCGGTATCATGTCGAGCAACGACGAAGAGCTGATGCAGTCGCTGATGTCGCTCCACGACGACAGGCCGCACGCTTCGAAACTGTAACGCAGCCGAGACGGTCGTCTTCACCGACTACCGGCCCCCATGTTTGACAGTTCTCCAATCAGGCTCCATTGTCCCGATCGGAACACGCTCTAACGACCCGGTTCAGGGTCGCATTCGCGCCAGATCCGGAGGGAAGATGAGACCGCTGACCGGCCTGTGCCTTGTTCTGCTTGCCATGGGCGATGGGGCTTCGGCGGCCGCTCCCGCCCCGGTCTATGATCTCGTCATCCGCGGGGGCACGGTTTACGACGGTACCGGGGGCAAGCCATTCGTCGGCGACGTCGCCGTCTCCGGCGATCGGATCAAGGCCGTCGGTCAGGTCGTCGGCACCGGCAGGCGCGAAATCGACGCGTCGGGCGAGGCCGTCGCGCCCGGCTTCATCAACATGCTGAGCTGGGCAAGCCGTTCCCTGATCACCGACGGCCGAGGCATGTCGGACATGCTACAGGGAGTCACGCTGGAGGTGTTCGGCGAAGGCTGGACGATGGGGCCGCTCAACGAGACGATGAAGCGGGACATGGAGAAGCCCCGGGGCGGCGAGCGGATTTCGGTGGGCTGGACCACGCTCGGCGAATATCTCGATTTTCTCGAGAAGAAGGGCGTGTCGCCCAATGTCGCGAGCTTTGTCGGAGCGACCACCGTCCGCATCCACGAGCTCGGCCAGGCCGATGTCGATCCCACGCCGGAGCAACTCGCCCGCATGCGCGCTTTGGTCCGCCAGGCGATGCAAGAAGGCGCGCTGGGTCTCGGTTCCGCGCTGATCTATGCTCCCGGCAATTATGCCGAAACGCCCGAGCTGGTCGCGCTCGCCAGCGAGGCGGGGCGCTGCGGCGGCATGTACATCAGCCACATGCGGTCCGAAGCCGACAAGATCGGCAGCGCCATCGACGAAGTGATCAAGATCGCCCGAGAGGGCAAGCTCCCGGCCGAAATCTATCATCTCAAGCAGGCCGGCACCGCCAATTGGAGTCAACAGCCCCAGGTGATCGCCCAGATCGAGGCGGCGCGACGCTCCGGCCTCAGGATCACCGCCAACATGTATCTCTATACCGCCGGGGGAACCGGGCTCAGCGCAGTGCTCCCACCCTGGGTGCAGAGCGGCGGCCGCGAGGCGATGTTGGCCCGGCTTCGCGATCCGACGGTGCGGGCGCAGGTGCTCGAGGAGATGCGAGCCCCGAGGAACGATTGGGAAAATCTGCTTCGCGCTTCGGGAGGCGGCGAACATGTCCTGCTCGTCGAGGTCGAGACCGAGGGGTCGAAGCCGATTGTCGGCAAGACCCTGGCGCAAGTGGCGGCGATGCGCGGCAAGAGTATCGAAGACACGGCGATCGATCTCGTCTCGGAAGATGGCGGCATCGGCGCGATCTATTTCATGATGTCGGAGGACAATGTCAGGCGCCAGACCGCCTTGCCCTGGATGAGCTTCGGGTCCGATGCGGGAGCGCCGGCGGCCGAGGGCGCAGTGCTGGACAGCCCGGTCCACCCGAGGACTTACGGCAATGTCGCTCGCCTGCTCGGACATTATGTGCGCGACCAGCACAGCGTGTCGCTCGCCCAGGCGATCCACGGCCTGAGCCGCCTTCCTGCATCGAACCTCGGCCTGCGCGACCGTGGCAATCTTGCCCCCGGCTATTTCGCCGATCTGGTCGTGTTCGACCCGAAGACCATCGCTGACCACGCCACCTACGCCGCGCCGCACGCTTATGCGACCGGCGTCAGCGACGTGTTCGTCAACGGCGTGCAGGTCGTGGCCCACGGCCGCCATACCGGAGCAGCTCCCGGCCGCTTCGTTCACGGGCCCGGATGGACCGGCTGGCC
>JAQGLD010000360.1 GCA_028293055.1 Alphaproteobacteria bacterium | reverse complement strand
GGCGCCCTCCGAAGAAAGCGAGATAATCGGGCAATCTGATCGTTGCGTAGCGATTGTAGAGCCAGCCGGCGACCAGGCCGGAGAGGATTCCGGCGGGCACGCTGAGCTTGCCGAGCTCCTTGGTCCGCCAGGCCGCCTCGGCGAGGTCGCGGACCGCCTTGTCGGCGTACGGCGCGAGGACATCGGGCGGTAGGGTCAGCAGGGTCTTGGCGCCCTCCACGGTCACCAGATAGGCGACGATCCCGGCAAGGCCCGCGGCGCCGTGATTCTCGCGGGCGATCCCGACCGCGACTCCGACCGCGAACAGCAGGCCGAGGTTGGAGAAGATCGCTTGGCCCGCTGCGGCCACGAAGGGGATGGCGAGCAGGTCGGCCTGGCCGAGGCGAAGCAGCAGGCCGGCGATCGGGAGCACCGCGATCGGAAGCATCAAGGCGCGCCCGAGCGGCTGCAGCCGGGTCGGCGAGATCAGGCTCGGCATCAGTCTCCCTTCAATCGCAAGCCGTGGCTGGCCAGCAGGGCGCGAACCTCGCCGGCCGACGAGCAGCACAAAGCGCGCTCGGCCAGCGCGACGCACGCCTCCCGCCGCAGGCCGCGCACCGCCGCCTTGATCTCCGGGACGATACCGGGCGCCGCCGACAATTCGATCACTCCAAGGCCGATCAGGATCGGAACCGCCGCCGGATCTGAAGCAAGCCCGCCGCACATGCCCACTGGCCGGCCGAGGCCACGGGCGCCGTTTATGGCGGCCTGGATGAGGCGGAGCACTGCCGGGTGGAGCGAGTCGGCCCGACCGGCGGTCGCCGGATTGCCGCGATCGCAGGCGAGGGCATATTGGGTGAGGTCGTTGGTTCCGATCGAGAAGAAATCCGCCTCCTCGGCAAGGCTCGCGGCGAGCAAGGCGGCGGCCGGAGTCTCGATCATCGCGCCGAGCGGGATGCGCTCGGCCACGCCCATCGCCGCACGCTCGGCTTCGAGCCAGTCGCGCACCGCGCGAAGCTCGTCGCGCTCGATCACCATCGGCACCATGATCCGGCATTGCGCCGCCGGTACGCCGCGCAGGATCGCGCGAAGCTGGGTGCGAAGCAGCTCGGGATGGTCGAGGCTGTGGCGGATCCCGCGCTGGCCGAGCGCCGGATTTTCCTCGCGCGGGAATGGGAGGTAGGGGATCGGCTTGTCGCCGCCAATGTCGAGCGTGCGGACGATCAACGGGCGTCCGTCCAGCGCTGCCGCGATGGCCGCATAGGCCCGTATCTGCTCCTCTTCCGAAGGCTCGGAGGCGCGGTCGAGGAACAGGAATTCGGTGCGCAGCAGGCCGCAGCCCTCCGCGCCCGCGGCGACCGCGCGCAAGGCATCCCCCTCGCAGCCGAGATTGGCGTAGACATGGACGGTGCTGCCGTCCGCCAGTCGGGACGGCTCCCGGGCGCGCGCCGAGGCGGCCCTGCGCTGCGTCTCGCGGGCCGCGACACGGCGCTCGGCCGCCGCCAGCTCGGCCGGATTGGTGTCGACCGATCCGGCGTCGCAGTCGAGGACGATCCTCCGCCCCTCCGGCACACCGAGGATGGCCGGCCCTGCAGCGACGAGCATCGGAATTCCGGTCGAGGCGGCGAGGATCGCGACGTGCGAGGTCGTGCCTCCCGCGGCAGTGACGATTCCGGCGGCCGTGCTGCGCAAGGCTAGGAATTGCGAGGGCAGGAGATCCTCGGCGATCAGGATCGCGCCCTGCGGAACTTCGGGCAGGTCGGGAGCCGCGCCGCCGAGTTGTGCCAGCACTTGCCGCTCGACATCCTCGAGGTCGGCGATCCGTTCGATCAGCAAAGAGTTGCCGGTTGCCCGGATCGCCCTGGCAGCGGTCTCGGCGGCCGTTCGCCAGGCGTGGCCGGCGCTCCGTCCTGCGGCGATTTCGGCCCTGGCCCCGCCGATCAATTCTGGATCCTCGAGGATGGCGAGATGGGCGTCCGCCACCCCGTTTCCGCCGTCTCCGGCGCGGCGCAGGGCTGCGCCGACCGCAGCGATCGCCGCGTCGAGCGCATGCGCCTCGGTCTCGATCCCGGCTCCATCGCACGCCACTCGGATCGCCGCCGGGCGATACTGGGCCACCGGCCCGATCGCGATCCCTGGCGACGCGCACAAACCCCGGAATAAAGGACCAGCCCTGGCTGGCACGGGGCGGGGCGGCGCGGCGGCGGCGGGTTCGTCGGCCTCGCCAGCGCCCTGCAGCAGAGCCGCAACGGCGGCCACAGCCAGCTCCGCATCGGGCCCGGCCGCTGAGACAAGCGGCTCGCTGCCTTGCTCGAGGCCGAGAGCGAGCAAGGCAACCATGCTCCGCGCATCGGCGCTTCGGCCGTTCGCAGCTATTGTCACCTGGGCCGATGCGGACTTCAACCGGTTGACGATCCGGGCGGCGGGCCGCGCATGGAGGCCATTCGGGAGCAGCACGACGATCCGGCGCTCGACCGACGCCTCCCGGCGTTCCTGCCTGGTCTGCGCAGGTGAACGTCCCTCGACGATCATCATGATGTCGCCGGGCGCGACCAGGCGATCGAGCGCTTCGATTGCGAGCGAGAAACCGGCGTCGATCAGCACGATCGGAGTAATCAGGCTCTTGGCGCGTCTTGCCACCCCTTCGAGATCGAATCGGATCAGGGGCGTTCCCGCGAAAACCGGATCGCCGACGGCGACGCAGGCTTCGAATCCCTCGCCGCCGAGCTGCACCGTGTCGAGGCCGATATGGATCAGGAGATGGGCGCCGTTGGCGAGCCTGAGGGTGACTGCGTGCGCGGTCGGCGCGATCGCTGCGACCGTCGCGTCTGCCGGCGCGACGATCAGATTGTCGAGCGGGTCGATCGCGATTCCGTCGCCCATCATGCGCTCCGCGAAGACCGGGTCGGGCACCTCCTCGAGCGGCATCGCCCAGCCGCGGACCGGCGCACCGAGACGGATCACTGTCCCGCCTCGAGCTGGACCGAATCGATCGCCCACATCGGGTCGGGGCCGCGCGCGGTATAGGTGAAGCAGAGGTCGTGGCGCCCCTTCAGCGGGCGGATCGCCGTTCTCACCGTACTGACCGCTGGATTGCGCGTCGCAGGTTCGAGCGGGAGGATTGCGATCGGCTCCCCGCCGCAGCCGTCGGTGCGTATCTCCATCTCGCCCGCTGCGGTGCGGGGCGGCGCGAAGGTGATCCGGTCGCGTTCGGCGCCGATCTGGAAGTTGAATGGAATCCGGCCGACACCGATGGCGATGCCGGTGACCCCGTCCATCTCCGCCTGCTTGTAGAGCCAGCACGGATTCATCGCATCGGTCAGAAAGACCGCGCGGCGCCCCTGCGCCGGGGCATCGTCCTCCAGGGCAAGCGGCAGCTTGGTCGTGCAGGTGGTCAGCTCGGCGCTGCTCCGTCGGCGCAGGCCAGCCAGGTCGAAATCGCGGTCGGTCTCGCCGGGCAAAGGGTCCTGGGCCCGGAAGGCTCGGGCGCGAAGCCGGGCGGGCAAAGCGAGCGACAGCGGCGCAGCGAACAGCGGCGACGCGGCGCTGGGGGCGCTCCCGTCGAGCGTGTAGCGGATCTCGGAGCCCAGCTGGTTGGTCAGCGACACGCTCACCGACCGCGTCGCCGGATCGAACCGTGCCTCGGCCGTCGGAACGAAGGCCGCGGGCGAGGCCGCGAGTCCGATCGTGGCGAGG
>JAQGLD010000339.1 GCA_028293055.1 Alphaproteobacteria bacterium | reverse complement strand
CTCAAGGAACGCATCCGCAAGCTCGAATCGCTCGCCGCCTGCATCGACCTTTAGGGACCCGGCGGCGCCGTGCACGGGGGACGCTGGCCTAGGGAACCAGCGTCTCCATCTTCGTCTTTCCGCCCGGGCCGACTCGCCAGATCCCGCCATAATCCGAATCGAGCAGGGCCTTTGGTCCCACTCCGCCGAGGGCTTCGACGATGTCCGGCACCGTATTGCTGTGCCCGACGATCAGGACCGTGCATTTCTCCTGCCTGACCCTTGCGATCAGCGCCGGGGTGTCGAGCGGATCATAGTCCTTCACGCTCAGGCGTAGCCGGGCCGCGAGCGGAGCGGCGGTTTCGTGGGCGCGCCGTGTGGTGCTGACATAGATTGCCTTGGGCGGATCCGACTTGAACCAGCGCGACAGCAGCACCGCATCGGCCTGGCCCTGCGGCGATAGCGGAGGATCCTGGCCTTCGCCCTTCTGCAAGTGGCGCATCACATAATAAACGGGAGCCGCGACGCCTGGAGAGGCTGTCGCGAGACCCAGCGCCAACAGCACGACCAGTCGTAACAGGCGCATCGGCATCACTCCTTGGAACCTTTGTTTTGCCGATTGGCTTGGGCTTCACAAGGGGTGCATCGTGCGGAAAAATCTTCTAACGGGTCGCGAAACGAGGACAGGCAGAGGATGACCACGCCCAGCGAGCGCCCCAACCGACCGGCGCTCTCCCTTCATGTACCCGAGCCGAGTACCCGGCCCGGAGACGAGCCGGATTTCTCCAGCCTGGTCATTCCGGCCGCCGGCGAGGCGCGTCGGCCGGACCCGGCAGCAGAGCCGCGCGAGACTCACGAGCTCGCTTACTCGCTGGTGCGGGTGCTCGACGACGAAGGCCGGGCGGTCGGTCCGTGGGACCCCAAGCTCGATCCCGACACGCTGCGCCGCATCCTGCGCGATATGATGATGGTGCGCGTCTACGACGATCGCATGTATCGTGCCCAGCGGCAGGGCAAGACCAGCTTCTACATGAAGTCGACCGGCGAGGAGGCGGTGGCGGTCGCTGCCGCCCATGCACTCGATCGCGACGACATGTGCTTCCCGACCTATCGCCAGCAGGGCCTGCTCGTGGCGCGCGACTACCCGCTCGTCGACATGATGTGCCAGGTCTATTCGAACCGCCGCGACCCGCTCAAGGGCCGCCAGCTGCCGGTCATGTATGCCAGCCCCGAGCACGGCTTCTTCTCGATCTCGGGCAATCTCGCCACCCAGGTTCCCCAGGCAGTAGGATGGGCGATGGCATCGGCGATCAAGGGCGACAGTCGAATCGCCGCGGCCTGGATCGGCGACGGATCGACCGCGGAGGGCGACTTCCACTCGGCGGTGACCTTCGCCGGAGTCTATCGCGCCCCGGTCATCCTCAACGTGGTCAACAATCAGTGGGCGATCTCCAGTTTCTCGGGGATTGCGGGCGGCGAACTCACCACCTTCGCGGCGCGCGCGGTCGGCTACGGTATCGCGGGGCTCCGGGTCGACGGAAACGATCCGTTGGCGGTCTACGCCGCGACCACCTGGGCGGCGGACCGGGCTCGGTCCAACCTCGGGCCGACGCTGATCGAGATGTTCACCTACCGGGTGGAGGGCCATTCGACGAGCGACGATCCCTCGCAATACCGGCCCAAGACCGCGGGTTCGAAATGGCCGCTCGGCGATCCCGTCGAGCGCCTGCGCCGTCACCTGGTCGGGCTCGGTGAATGGGATGAAGGGCGCCACGCGGCCCTGGTCGAGACGCTCGAAGCGGAGGTTCGCGCCGCCCAGCGCGCGGCGGAGAAATCGGGAACCCTGGTCACTTCGACCATCGATTTCCCGCAGGAGGTCGCGACGATGTTCGAGGATGTGTTCGAGGAGATGCCCTGGCACCTTCGCGAGCAGCAGGCGCAGATGATCGCCGAGCTGGAGGCGAAGCGCAAATGACCGCCATGAACATGATTCAGGCGATCAACAGCGCTCACGCAGTGATGATGGAGCGCGACTCGAACGTCGTCGCGATGGGCGAGGATGTCGGCTATTTCGGCGGGGTCTTTCGGGTCACCGAAGGCCTGCAGAAGAAATTTGGTGCGTCGCGCTGCTTCGATACGCCGATTTCCGAGAACGGGATCATCGCCGCGGCGATCGGAATGGCTGCCTATGGCCTTCGCCCGGTCGCCGAGATCCAGTTCGCGGACTACATCTATCCGGCCTTCGACCAGCTCGTCTCCGAGGCGGGACGGATGCGCTACCGCACCGCTGCGATGTGGAACCTGCCGCTCACCGTGCGCTCGCCTTATGGCGGCGGAATCTTCGGCGGACAGACCCACAGCCAGTCGCCGGAGAGCCTGTTCGCCCATGTCGCCGGCATCAAGACGGTGATCCCGTCCAATCCCTATGACGCAAAGGGCCTGCTCATCTCGGCGATCGAGGATAATGATCCGGTCATCTTCTTCGAGCCCAAGCGAATTTATAACGGACCGTTCGACGGCCATTTCGACCGGCCGGTGACGCCCTGGGCGAAGCATCCCAAGGCCGAGGTGCCGGAGGGCCATTATTCGGTGCCGCTGGGCAAGGCCGCGGTTGTCCGCGAAGGTTCGGAGCTGACCATCGTGGCCTATGGCACGATGGTCTGGGTGACGCTCGCCACCGTCGAGGCGCTTGGAGTCGACGCCGAGGTGATCGACTTGCGTTCGATCGTTCCGGTCGACATCGAGGCGATCGAGCAATCGGTCAGGAAGACCGGGCGCTGCGTCGTCGTCCACGAAGCGACACGGACCGGCGGATTCGGCGCCGAGCTTTCGGCGCTCGTCCAGGAACGCTGCTTCTATCATCTCGAGGCGCCCGTGCAGCGGGCGACCGGTTTCGACACGCCCTATCCGCACTCGCTCGAATGGGCCTATTTTCCGGGCCCGGTGCGGATCGGCACGGCGATCAAGAAGGCATTGGAGGACTGACCGGCGATGGCGCGCTACGAATTCAAGCTGCCCGACATCGGGGAAGGCATTGCCGAGGCCGAGATCGTCGCCTGGCACATCAAGGTCGGCGACTCCGTCCAGGAGGACCAGCAGCTCGCCGACATGATGACCGACAAGGCGACGGTCGAGATGGAATCGCCCGTCGCCGGCACGGTGATCGAGCTCGCCGGCGAGGTGGGCGACCAGATTCCGATCGGCTCGGTGCTGGTCGTGATCGAGACCGAAGCCGATTCGGCCGTGGGCGAGGAAGCGGCGTCGGATGGCGAGCGGCACGACACGGTGGCGCTCGGCGACGGGCTGATCGATCCTACGCCGGCGCAGGAATCGGCAATCCCCACCACCGACGAGCGCGGGGGCGATCGCCGCAAGACCGAGGATCGCCGCGCGATTGAGCGCTTCGAGCCCAATCGCCGAGAGACCGAGGACCGCCGTGCAAAGGGGGCGGATTCCAGGGACTCGTTCGTTCCGAGCCCGGTCGAGGGGCGCAGCACGGATTCCGACCAGCGCGCTTCGACTTCGGCCAGCACGAACGGCGGCGGCGGGAAGCAGGTCCTTGCCGCGCCTGCGGTTCGCCAGCGCGCTCGCGAGCTCGGCATCGATCTCGGCGGGGTCAAGACGAGCGGCGATCGGGTGCGTCACTCCGATCTCGACGCCTATCTCCTCTACAATGGCGGCGCGGTCTCGCACGGCCGTTCGGCGCGGCGCCAGGACGAGACGATCAAGGTCGTCGGCCTACGTCGCAAGATCGCCGAGAACATGCAGGAGGCCAAGCGCCGGATCCCGCATTTCACCCTGGTCGAGGAATATGACGTCACCGCGCTCGAGCAGACCCGGGCGATGATGAACTCGGATCGTGGCGGCAATCCCAAGCTCACCCTTTTGCCATTCCTGATCACCGCGATGTGCCGGGCGCTGGCCGATTATCCGCAGCTCAACGCGCTCTACGACGACGATGCCCAGGTCATCACGCGGTCGGGCGCCGTCCACATGGGCATGGCGACGCAGACCCCGAACGGATTGATGGTGCCGGTGATCCGCAATGCCGGCGCGCTGGGTGTCTGGGACATCGCCTCGGAGATCATTCGCCTCTCCGAAGCGGCGCGAACCGGCAAGGCGGCACGCGACGAACTCAGCGGCTCGACCATCACCATCTCGAGCCTCGGCCCGATGGGCGGGATCACTTCCACCCCAGTGATCAACCGGCCCGAAGTCGCGATCATTGCGGTCAACAAGGTCGAGGAGAAACCGGTCGTGATCGACGGCCGGATCGAAGTCAGGAAGCGCATGAACCTCTCGCTCAGCTGCGACCATCGCGTGGTCGACGGCTGGGATGCCGCCAATTTCATGCAGGACATGAAGAAGCTGATCGAGGCCCCGCTGAAATTGCTGTCGATGCAATGACTTCGCCCCGGCCCCGCCGGGGGGCCTTGCAGGCTGAGTGCAACCGTTATTCGGCGAAGGCCGGTGTCCGGCGAAAGCTGGGGGAACCTGAACCCGTCTTCAGCGCTCTTGCCTCGACCCGGATGACAGGAGCGTAAACATGTTCGGCAAAATCCTCACCGCAATGATCGGCGAGAAGCTCGCTGGTCCCAATTCCGGCGCCAAAGGCGCCGCGATCGGCTATTTCGCGCCGGTCATCGCCAGAAGGATGCTCGGTCCGATCGGCCTCGTCCTCGCCGGCGGCTATGTCGCGAAGAAGGTGCTCGATGCGCGCCGGGAGCGACGCTCGGAGGCGTAAGCCACGATCCAGCCGGGTCTGCCCGAAACCAGGTTGATCGGGAGCTGCCCTACGCTTCGCCCTGCGGCGGCTCCGAGTCCGGCTCGTCGGGCGGTGCCGTGGCCTCGTCCGGTGCGGGCGGAGGTTCCGGCTGGTCGCGTCCGCGGGTGTCGCGGGTCGAGACCGCCACGCCGTTGCCGTTGATGTCGACTCCGAGCTCGACGCCGGAATCGCCGAGCGGGATCGCGAAAGCGACATTGCCGGTCGCTTCGACCGGGGCTTCGACCGGCGGCGGCGCGGTCAGCCTCACCGGATGCGTGCCCACTGCCGCGGCGGTGAAATCGCGCCAGATCCGCGCCGGAAGGCCGCCGCCGGCAATCTGGCCGAGCGGGCTGTTGTCGTCATTGCCGACCCAAACGCCGACGACGAGATCGTCGGTGAAGCCGATGAAGATCGCGTCGCGATTGTCCTGGCTGGTGCCGGTCTTGCCGTAGGTCGGCACCTGCAGCCGCGCCCCCTGGCCGGTGCCGCTGGTCACGACCGAGGCGAGGAGGTCCTTCATCTCGTCGAAGGAACCGTCATGGGTAGAGGACACATAATTGTGCCATATCCGCTCCCACCACGGCTTCGGCTTCTCGACCAGGCCCTGCGCCCGTACGGGATAGGCGCCCGCCGCCACCGCCGCATAGGCCTTGGTCATTTCGAGCAGGGTGATCCCGGACGTGCCAAGCGCAAGGCTTGGATCCTCGGACAGCGGGCTGGTCACCCCGAGGTCGCGCGCGGCGCGGATGACATTGCGGCGCCCGACCTTCTCCTGCAGCCGCACCGCGGCGACATTGCTCGATCGGGCGAAGGCCTCGCGCAGGGTCATCGTGCCGCGATAATGGCCGCCGCTATTCCTGGGCTGCCATTCGCCGATCTTGATCGGCTTGTCCTCGATCGTCGAATCCGGGGTCATCCCCGCGCGCAAGGCAGCGAGATAGACGAACAATTTGAACGTCGATCCGGGCTGGCGCCGCGCCTGGGTGGCGCGGTTGAACGGGCTCTTCGCATAATCCTTGCCGCCGACCATCGCGACGACCCGCCCGTCGGGGCGCATCGCGACCAGGGCGACCTGCGCCTTGCCGAGCGCCGCCTGGCGGACCGTTCGGACGGCGAGGGCCTGCAGCCTCGCCTCGAGCGTGGTCTGGACCTGGCGCTCGCCATAGCCGTCCTCGCCACCGGAGCGCGCGGCGGGAAGCACCCAGTCGGCGAAATAGGTTCCGCTCGGCAGGTTGGACGCGTCGCGCTCGACATGAAGACGCGCCGGCTTCAGCGCGTCGGCCTTGGCCTGGGTGAGCGCGCCTTCGCGGACCATCGCCGCGATCACCAGATTGGCGCGGGCACGGGCGCCCGCGAGGTCGTGGGTCGGGGCGAGCTTCGTCGGCGCCTTGACCATTCCGGCGAGCATCGCAGCTTCCTGGACGCTGAGCTGCTCGGGCCCGTGGCCGAAATAATGCCAGGACGCGGCGCGCAGGCCGTAGACATTGTCGCCGAGATAGACGTTCGAAAGATAGCGTTCGAGGATCTGGTCCTTGGTCAGCCAGGCTTCGAGCCAGAACGCGATCAGCGCCTCCTGGGCCTTGCGGCCGGCGGTCCGCTTGGCGCTCAGGAACGAGATCTTGGCAAGCTGCTGGGTGATCGTGCTTCCGCCCTCGCGCACGCCGCCGGCGCCCATGTTGCGCCATGCCGCCCGGGCGATGCCGCGCAGGCTGATTCCCCAATGATGGTAGAAGCCGCGATCCTCGATCGAGACGAAGGCTGCGGGCACGTGCTTCGGGAGCTTGGCGATCTGGACCGGCGCGCGGATATCGGCGCCGCGCCGGGCGATCGGCTGGCCTTCGACGGAAAGCAGGGTGAGGCTCGGCGCTGCGACCGGCTGGAGCGAGCGGGACAGCGGCGCGGTGACCGCCAGCCCGGCGACCAGCAGCATGAAGATGGCGAGCAAAGCGACGATGAAGTGGCGGATTCGCCAGCGCCGCCGTTTCTTCTCGGGAAGCGGAATGAGCTCCGGCGGGCGCGGGGCGCCCGGAGATGGGGAGGGCACATCCTCCCAGGCCGCGGGCGGTTCGAAACGCATCAGCACCCTCTAGAGCATCGTGGGGAAGAGTGGGAACCGGTTTTCAGCAACTGCCAGACGACACCAGATACCCGGCCTGATCGGCCCGATGGAAATCAGGATTCGACCAGGGGCCCCGGAAAAGTCCGCAGTCGATCGGGAAGAATTTGCGCCGGTCCGACACCGAGCGCCTCCAGGCCGTCGGGCCAAGCGCTGCCGATGACCAGGGATTCGACCAAGGCGGCCATCGCCGGAGCGGTCTGCAGGCCGTAGCCGCCCTGGCCGAGCAGCCAGAAGAAGCCCGGGGCGCCGCCATCGAATCCCGCGGTTGGTGTGCGGTCTGCGACGAAGGAGCGCAGCCCGGCCCGGCGGTGCGAAATGCGCCGGACTTCCAGGTTCGTATAATGTTCGAGCCGATCGGCGGCGAGAGCGATGTCGTAATCCCCGGGCTGGGCGTCCCCGGGATCGTCCTCGACCTCGTCGGCCGGCGAGACGAGAAGCTGGCCGGCCTCGGGCAGCATGTAGAAGTCGCCGGCCACCGAATGGGTGAACGGCCAGCTCGCCACCTCCGTACCGGCCGGCGGATCGATCACGATGATGGTGCGCCTTTTGGGCTGAAGGCCGAGCGGGCGGACCCCGGCCAGGGCCGCGATACGGTCGGCCCATGAGCCTGCGGCGTCGATCAGGATCGGTGCGCTCCACGATTCGCCGCTTGCAGTGGCCACCGTCCAGTCGGCCCCGCGACGCTCGATCCGCTCTATCCTCTTCCCGGTCAGGACCTCGCTCCCGCAAGCGCGGACCGCACGGGCAAAGGCCTGAAGTATCGCTTCGGCGTCGAGCTTGAGACCGGTGGGATCGAGCAGGCCGCGCAACGCTCCACCCGGGCCGGTGCGCAGGATCGGCACCATCCGGCGCATGGCCTCCGCCCCGACCGGCTCGACCGCGTCGGTGAAGCCGCCCATTGCGACGGCGAGCGCATCGAGTGCGGCCTCGCTGCCTTCATCGGCGAAATAGAGCGACCGCATCTTGCGGCTGATCGGAGTCTCGCAAAAGCCTTCCGGCTGCTGCTCGAAAAAAGGCCGGCTCCAGGCCGTGAGGCCGCGGACCGCCGCATTGCCGATGCCGTAATGGCTGAACGAGACGCTCCGGCCCGAGCTGTGATAGCCGAGCGCCGCCTCGGCTTCGACGACGATGACCTTGCCGTGGCGGGCGAGGCGCGACGCGGCAGATAGACCGGCTATTCCGCCACCCACGATCAGGAAATCCGCGGTCATCGGACGGTGGCGACGGGTCGGGCGTACAAGTGGCGGATCATGGCCACGCTTCTAGCCCGCGACCGCTTACGCGCAAGGAGAGTGATCGCGATGGCGCTGCTCGCTGGCGCGTTCCCGGGCTACAGGCTAAAAAGCTCGCATTCGAGGAGCAGGAAGAGCCGATGCAGGAACGCGTTTCGCCCCCGGAAGTCTATCGCCGGCACACTCACTGCACTGCCGAGTAATATCAGGCACTCTATCGACGCTCGCTGAGCGATCCGGACGGCTTCTGGCGAGACCAGGCGGAGCGGATCGACTGGATCGAGCCGCCGACCCGGATCGCCGACTGGTCGTTCGATCCGGTCGATATCAAATGGTATGAGGACGGAATCCTCAACCTTTGCCACCATTGCGTCGACCGACACCTCGCCGAGCGTGCCGACAGCCCGGCCTTCATCTGGGAAGGCGACGAGCCCGGCACGGGCAGGACGATCAGCTATGGCGAGCTTTATCGCGAGGTCGTCCGCACCGCCAACTGCCTCAAGGCGCTGGGCGCGCGCAAGGGCGACCGGATCACGCTCTACATGCCGATGATACCGCAGGCCGCGGTGGCGATGCTTGCCTGCGCCCGGATCGGAGCGGTGCACAGCGTGGTGTTCGGCGGCTTTTCGCCCGAGGCGCTGCACGGCCGGATCGAGGATTGCGCCAGCCGGATAGTGGTCACCGCCGACGGAGGCATGCGCGGCGGCAAGCTGGTGCCGCTCAAGGCCAATGTCGACGCTGCGATCGCCCGGGGCGCCGAAGTCGATGCGGTCCTCGTCTTCCGCCATGCCGGCAACCCGATCGAGACGGTGGAAGGCCGCGATCACTGGTATCATGAGCTCGGCGAGACGGTGCCGGACGAATGTCCGTGCGAGCCGATGGCCGCCGAGGATCCGCTCTTCATCCTCTACACCTCGGGATCGACCGGCAAGCCCAAGGGCGTGCTCCACACCACCGGCGGCTATGCGGTGTGGACTGCAACGACCTTCTTCTATGTCTTCGACTATCGGCCCGGCGAAATCTTCTGGTGCACCGCCGATGTCGGCTGGGTGACCGGCCATTCCTATGTCGTCTATGGCCCGCTCTCGAACGGAGCGACCAGCCTGATATTCGAGGGCGTTCCCAACCATCCGGATTCGAGCCGCTTCTGGGACGTGGTCGAGCGCCATCAGGTCGACATATTCTACACCGCGCCGACGGCGATTCGCGCGCTGATGCGCGAAGGCGAAGGGCCGGTGAAAGCGCACGACCGCTCGTCGATCCGCCTGCTCGGAACGGTCGGCGAGCCGATCAATCCCGAGGCCTGGCGCTGGTATTACGAGGTGGTCGGGGACAGCCGCTGCCCGATCGTCGACACCTGGTGGCAGACCGAGACCGGCGGGATCATGATCACGACCCTGCCGGGCGCGCACGACATGAAGCCCGGCTCCGCCGGGCGGCCATTCTTCGGAATCGTGCCCGAATTGGTCGATCCCGAAGGCGCGGTGCTGGACGGCGCAGCCTCTGGGAACCTCTGCATCGCTCGGTCCTGGCCGGGCCAGATGCGCAGCGTCTATGGCGATCACGAGCGCTTCGTGCAGACCTATTTTTCGACCTATCGCGGCAAGTATTTCACCGGCGACGGCTGCCGGCGCGACGAGGATGGCTATTACTGGATCACCGGCCGGGTCGACGATGTGATCAATGTCTCGGGTCACCGCCTCGGCACGGCGGAAGTCGAGTCCGCGCTGGTCAGCCACCCGGCGGTCGCCGAGGCGGCGGTCGTCGGCTACCCGCACGATATCAAGGGGCAGGGTATCTACTGCTATGTCACATTGATCGTCGGCGAGGAGCCGAACGAGGAGCTCGAGCGCGCGCTGCGTCTCCACGTCCGCGCCGAGATCGGCCCGATCGCAAGCCCCGACCTGATCCACTTCACGCCTGGCCTGCCCAAGACGAGGTCGGGCAAGATCATGCGGCGCATCCTCAGGAAGATCGCCGAGAACGAGTTCGGCAGCCTCGGCGACACCTCGACGCTGGCGGATCCGTCGCTGGTCGACGCATTGATCGAGGGACGGAGGCATCGGTAAGGGGGAGCAACGGCAAAGAGATCGCGGCTTTGATCCGGGGGGCGGGTTCGCGCTGAGATCGTCACTCCAGCGAAAGCCGGAAGCTCACTTCTCTTCGTTTGTCGACGTGCCCGGCATCCTCGGGGGCACCGCCGGAGTGCCCGAGAATCGCGGTGCCGGCCCCGGCTGCATCACTCCGCCAGCGGTGATGAAAGTCCCCCGCGCTCGATTGTGGGGATGGTCCGCAGCTTCGGTCAGCGAGAGGATCGGCGCGAAGCATGCGTCGCTGCCTTCGAGCAGGCCGCACCATTCGTCCCGCGGGCGGTCGCGGAATCGGCGTTCGAGCTCCGATCTCAGTCCCGGATCCTGCTGCTCCGATTCCAGGCCCATCTTTGCCTTGAGCACCGCGAAGAAAGCGGGCTCGATCGCCCCGACCGCCACCCACTCGCCGTCCGCGCACTGATAGACGTCGTAATAAGGCGTACCGCCGTCGAGCAGGTTGGCGCCCCGCTCGTCCTTCCACTTCCCCATCGCGCGCAAAGCCCATGGCAAAGAGGCGAGCAAGGCGGCGCCGTCGACCATCGCGCAGTCGATCACCTGCCCTCTGCCGGTGGTGCGGGCGGAGAGGATTCCGGCGAGCATTCCGAAGGCGAGCATCATCCCGCCGCCGCCGAAATCCCCAACCGCATTGCCGGGCGGCACCGGAGGGCCGCCGGCCCGCCCGAACGTGTGCAGGGCTCCGGCGAGCGCGATATAGTCGATGTCGTGCCCAGCCGCGGAGGCAAGCGGCCCTTCCTGGCCCCAGCCGGTCATCCGCCCGTAGACGAGGCGCGGATTGTCGCCGAGCAGCAGATCCGGGCCGAGGCCGAGCCGCTCCATCACGCCTGGCCGGAATCCCTCGATCAGCCCGTCCGCGTCGCGCGCAAGCTCGCGCACCCGGGCGACGCCGGGCTCGCTCTTGAGATCGAGCCTGACCACCGACGCGCGCGAGCGGGCGAAGATGTCATGCTCGGGGGGCAGCACCG
>JAQGLD010000318.1 GCA_028293055.1 Alphaproteobacteria bacterium | reverse complement strand
GAGGCTCAGGTCGAAGCCATGCTGGACTCCGCGTGGAGCCAGTTCGGCCACGTCGACATCTTGGTCAACAATGCCGGCATCGTCCGCGACCGCGCGATCTGGAACATGTCGGCGAGCGATTTCGACCTGGTGATGAATGTCCATGTCCGCGGCACCTGGCTGACCTGCCGCGCCGCGGCGCAACATTGGCGCGGCGTCGCCAAGGCGGGCAATGGCCGCTATCCGGGACGGATCATCAACACCACATCGGGTGCCGGCCTGCTCGGCAATTTCGGCCAGACCAATTACGGGACTGCCAAGGCGGCGATCGCAGGCCTGACCCTGACCCTCGCGGTCGAGCTCGGCGGGATCGGAGTCACCGCCAACATCATCTCGCCTGGCGGGCTTACCCGCATCTCCTCGACGATCGGAGTCGGGGCTCCGAAGGAACCCGACGATTTCGATCCGGACGAGTTCGATCCGATGGATCCGTCGCTTGGCTCGCCGGCGGTCGCCTGGCTCGCGAGCGACGAGGCCCAGATGGTCAACGGCCAGTGCATCCGTGCGGTCCGCGACCGCCTTTCGCTGCTCAAGGGCTGGCACGAGCATGCCGGGATCAGCAGCAACGGCAAGCGCTGGAAGACCGAGGAGATCGGCAGGATCATCGCCACCGAGCTGTTCGCGACGCGCGCGCCCGGCCTTCGGCTGGAGAATTGATCGTGCCCACGACGCTCAGCCAACAGAGCCTGCCCGGGCTGGTCGGCAAGACGCTCGGGCCTAGCGAGTGGATTGAAGTCACCCAGGAAAGGATCAACCAGTTCGCCGAGGCGAGCGGCGATCGTCAATGGATCCATGTCGATGAGGAACGCGCCAAGGACGGCCCGTTCGGGAGGACTATCGCCCATGGCGTGCTGACCCTGGCGATGACCAGTTCGGTCAGCAAGGACGTCTTCAAGTTCGACGGCTTCAAGATGGGGGTCAATTACGGCTACGACAAAATTCGATTTCCCACCCCGGTGCCCGTAGGGTCGCGGGTCCGGCTGCTCGCCAAGGTGCTCGACTACACGTCGGCGGGGAATACGCTGCAGACCATCCTCGAGATGACGATCGAGGTCGAAGGCGCCGCCAAGCCGGCCTGCGTCGCCCAGATGATCTTCCGCCACACGCCGTGACCGGATGAAGGGCGCGCTTTCCAATATTCGGGTGCTGGAGCTCGGCACACTGATCGCGGCGCCCTTCGCGGCACGGCTGTTCGCCGAGTTCGGCGCCGAGGTGATCAAGATCGAAAGTCCCAAGGGCGGCGATCCGTTGCGCCAGTGGCGCAAGCTTCACGACGGGACGTCGCTCTGGTGGTCGCTCCAGTCGCGCAACAAGAAGTCGGTCGCGGTGGATCTCAAGACCCCGGAGGGCGTCGGGATCGTCAAGCGCCTCGCCGCATCCTGCGACGTGGTGATCGAGAATTTTCGAGCCGGCGGGCTCGAGAAGCTCGGCCTGGGCTGGGAGGACCTCTCGGCGCTCAATCCCGATCTGGTGATGGTCCGGATCTCCGGATACGGCCAGACCGGCCCCTATAAGGACCGCCCTGGTTTCGGGGCGATCGGCGAGGCAATGGGCGGAATACGCTACACCACCGGTGACCCGAGCAACCCACCCTCCCGAGTCGGGATCAGCCTTGGCGACTCGCTCGCCTCGCTCCACGGAGTGATGGGCGCGCTGATGGCACTGCTGCGCGTCAAGACCGGCGAAGGCCGCGGCCAGGTCGTCGACGTCTCGCTCTACGAGAGCGTATTCAACCTGATGGAAAGTCTCCTTCCGGAATATGATCTGACCGGCGAGGTGCGCGAACGGGCCGGCGGCGCGCTGCCGGGGGTTGCGCCTTCCAACACCTACCCGAGCGGAGATGGCGGCTATGTCGTCATCGCGGGGAATAGTGACCTGATCTATCGCCGGCTGATGGTCGCGATCGGCCGCCAAGACCTGGCCGAGGACCCGGCCCTCGCCTCCAATCCGGGCCGGGTCGCTCGCGTGCACGAGATAGACGGTGCGATCCAGGACTGGACAACGACTCGAACCGTCGCCGAGGCGCTCGCCGCGCTGGAGGCTGCCGAGGTTCCGGCCGGTAGCATCTACTCGGTCTCCGACATCGTCGCCGATCCGCATTACCTGGCAAGGGGCATGATCCAGGACATGTCGCTTGCTGACGGCACGATCGTGAAGATGCCCGGAATCGTCCCCAAGCTGTCCGAGACGCCCGGTGAGCTATGCTGGGCGGGGCCATCGCTCGGCCAACATACGGATGAAGTGCTCGCCGATCTGGGCTATGGCGAGGAGGAGATCGCAGCGTTGAGGAAGGCCGGCGCAATCCGATGACCGACATCGTCTTCCAGGAAGTCGCGATGCGCGACGGGCTCCAGATCGAGCCGAGCTGGATCCCGACGGCGGACAAGGTGCGGCTGATCGACGCCTTGTCGCAAATGGGTTTCAGCCGGATCGAGGTGAGCTCGTTCGTCTCCCCGCGCGCCGTCCCGGGGCTTCGCGACGCCGACGAGGTCTTCGCCGGAATCGCTCGCAATCCGTCCGTCGTCTATGTCGGACTGATCGCCAACCTGCGCGGCGCGGAGCGCGCGCTGGTGGCGGGCGCCGACGAGATCAATCTCGTCGTGTCGGCGAGCGAGACCCACAATCTCGCCAATGTCCAGATGAGCACGGATTCGAGCTTTGCCGCCTTCGAATCGATCGTCGAGCGGGTCGACGGAAGCGCCATGCTCGTCAACGGATCGATCGCGACGAGTTTCGGCTGCCCATTCGAGGGCACGCAGGCCGAAGAGCGCGTGCTCGCCCTGATCGACCGCTACCTCGCCCTCGGAGTCGATGGGATCACCCTCGCCGACACCACAGGAATGGCCAATCCGGCGCAGGTGAAGAGGCTGGTCGCGCGAGCGCTCGAGAAACTGCCGGCCTCGGCGCTGACCCTCCATTTCCACAATACGCGCGGCCTCGGGCTTGCCAATCTGCTCGCCGCCTACGAGGTCGGCGCACGCCGTTTCGACGCTGCGCTCGGCGGCCTGGGCGGCTGCCCGTTCGCGCCAGGCGCCTCGGGCAATATCTGCAGCGAGGATGCGATCAACATGGCCGAGGAAATGGGCATGCGCACCGGCGTCGACCTGCCGGCCTTGCTCGCTCTGTCGCGCACGCTTCCCGGCCTGCTCGGCCACGACGTGCCCGGCCAGTTGATGAAGGCGGGACGCAATTGCGATCTCCATCCCTGCCCGCAGACCGGCCTGGCCGCATGAGTCTTCCGCGTCCAAGCCTGTCATGAACGACCGGTGGCGCCATGGATGAAGCCCAGCTTCGCGCCTTCCTGGCCATCGTCGAATGCCAGTCGATCACCAAGGCTTCGGAGGAGCTCGGCCTCGCCCAGCCGTCGCTCAGCCAGCAACTGCTCCGCCTCGAGGACGAGCTCGGGGCGAAACTGTTCGATCGCACCTCGCGCGGAGTCTCGCCAACCGCGGCGGGTCACCTGTTCAAGGACCATGCCGAGCATATCCTCCAATCGACCCGGCGGGCGCGCGATGAGCTCAGGCGATCGACCAAGACCTCGGCCGGCGAGGTCGCGCTCGGCCTGCCGATCTCGCTCGGCCATCTGATGGGCCATCCCCTGATCCGGGCTGCCCGCGCCGAATTTCCCGACATAAAATTGCGCATCCGCCAGGCGGTCGCCAGCGACCATTTCCGCAGCCTCGAGGAAGGCAGCCTCCAAGTGGCCCTGGTCTATTATGCCGAGGATCTGTGGCATCTTCCGGCCGAGCATATCGGCGACGAGACCCTGTTCCTGATAGGCCCGCGCGACGCGTTCGGAGCGGTCGATGCGAACGGAATCGCGCTCGAGCCGGTCGATGCCGAGATATTGCGGCGAATCGACCTGTTGATGCCGCCGATCGGCAAGGGTCTCCTCCGGCGGATCAACCAGCAGCCGCACGGCGAGGCGATCCGCTTGTCGATCCGCACCGAGATCGATTCGCTGTCCCTGCTCAAGTCGCTGCTCGCGAGCGGCGACGGCTATTCACTGCTTCCCCATGTCGGGGTGCGCGAGGAATTGGTCGCCGGAACCCTCGCCGCCGCGCGGGTTACGGGAATCGACCTAAAGCGTAGCGTCTCGCTGGTTCGAACCCCCGTTCGACCGCCGTCGGGCGCTTCGGTCGCGGTCGAGGGGATGGTCAAGAAGATCATCGAGCAGATGCGCTCGGAAGGCCTGTGGGTGGTCGCGTGACGCATTCCCCGAAAATCAGGCCCACACGGCTTCCTCCGTCTCCGGACCTGGCCTCGGGCGGGGTTCCGACCCGATGACGTTCGACCACATTCGCCTCGATCGGGACGGGAGCGTCGCGACACTCACCCTCGACTCCCCGTCGACACGCAACGCCTTGTGGTTCGGCGAAGGATCGATTCGGGAAGAGATCGTCGCGGCATGTGCGCAATGCGAGGCCGACCTAGCGGTCAAATCGATCCTGATCGACGCCGCCGGGGAGGATTTCTGCGCGGGAGCCAACCTCAAGAAGACCGCGCCGCGAACCAGTCCGCTGGAGCAGGAAGCCTTCTTCGCGCGCTCGACGCGCTTTCTCGAGGCCCTGCGCGAGACCTCCAAGCCGGTCGTCGCGGCGGTCCAGGGTCGCTGTCTCGGCGCGGGCCTCGGCCTGATTGCGCAATGCGACCTGGTGGTTGCGGCGGAGGACGCCCGGTTCGGCCTGGTCGAAGGTCCGCTCGGCCTGCCCGGCGCTTCGGAACTGGTGCCGATCATCGGGCCGGCCTGGGCCAAATATCTCATTTTCACCGGCGACCTGATCTCCGCTGCGCAGGCCCGCGAGATCGGGCTGGTGTTCGCGACCGTGCCGCCGGCAATGCTCGCCGAGGCCTCGCGCGATCTCGCCGAGCGGATCGCCCGCGCCCCAGGTCCAAGCACCCAACTCAACAAGCGTGGCATCAATGCCGTGAGCGAGGCGCTCGGCCATCGCGCGGGGCCGCGCGCGGCGCAGGCCTATAGCGCGCTGACTGCCGAGGCGGCGGCCACCGCTCTGGCGGCGGACGGTCGGCCGTTCCGGCAGATATTGGCGCAGGATGGCATATCCGGCCTGCGCAAATTTCGGCCGGCCGAGACCTGGATCGCCGCTTGGCCGGTCAATCGCGGCGGGAGCGCGCCTTCGTGACCAAGCTGCTCGAAGGCTATCGCGTGCTCGATCTCAGCCAGGTCGTCATGGGTCCGGTCGCGACCCAGATTCTGGCGGAATTCGGCGCCGAGGTGATCAAGGTCGAGCCGCCGTCGGGCGATACGTCGCGGCATATCGGGCCGATGAAGAATCCCGGCATGGGCTATATCTTTCTCCACGCCAACCGCGGCAAGCGCAGCGTGGTTCTCGATCTCAAGGATGCGGACGGCCTCGCGGCTCTGTTCAAGCTCGCCGAGACTGCGGACGTGCTGGTGTCGAACACCCGCGCCGAGGCGATGGACCGGCTCGGGCTAAGCTATGCCCGGCTCAGGGAGGCCAATCCCCGGATCGTCTACGTCAACCTGCTCGGATTCGGCAATGAGGGCCCCCGCGCGGGCGACCCGGCCTATGAGGACCTGATCCAGAGCCTCACCGCGGTGCCGTCGCTGCTGATGCGGGCCGGCGCCGATGAACCGATGTTCGTGCCCCTGGCCTTCAACGATCGCGCCTGCGGCCTGGCCTGCGCGAATGCGGTTCTGGCGAGCCTGCTCGCCCGCCATCGCACCGGAGAGGGCCAGCACATCATCCTGCCGATGTTCGAGACCATGGCGGCTTCGGTGCTTGCCGATCACATGGGCGGGGCGACGTTCGAGCCGCCGATCGGTCCGATGGGCTACCAACGAATCCTGACCGACCTCCGGCGACCCTATCGGACACAGGACGGCTATGTCTCGATGGTGCTCTACACCGACAAGCATTGGCGCGCCTTCGTCCGAATCGCCGGCGAAGAAGCCTGGTTCGCCGAGGACAGCCGGCTGCACAACTTGACCGCCCGCTCTACCCACGCTTCGGAAATCTATGTCCGAGTCGTTGAGATCATGCACGGCCGATCGTCGGAGCAGTGGCTGACCGCGCTCCACGAAGCCGACATCCCGGCGGCGGTTGTCCATACGCTGGAGAGCCTGGTCGAAGATCCGCAGCTCGCCGCAATGAAGGTCGTCCGGACCAGCACCCACCCTAGCGAAGGGGTGCTGCGGACATTGGAGCCGGCCCTGCGCTTCGACGGGCAGGCCGCGGAGCCGCTCTGCGGCGCGCCGCGACTTGGCGAGCATACGCAGGAAGTACTCCGAGAGGCTGGAGTCGACGAGGATCGGATCGGCAGGATCGTGAGCGGACGATGATCGCGCCGCACTCCGCTTCCGCCGCTCCACTGCCGGCGACGACGCCGCCCTCGCCGCCGTGGCTGACCCTGGCCCTGCTCACTCT
>JAQGLD010000289.1 GCA_028293055.1 Alphaproteobacteria bacterium | reverse complement strand
ACCGCTTCGAGCGAGGTCCAGACCTCGGCGCGCGCCTGGGCGCTGGCGCGGCGGCCGATCGCCCGGGCGCGGGCGAGATGGTGGTCGACCTGGCGGCGCATCGTCGTCGCCTCGCGGCAGACCGTGTCGGCGAGATCGGGGCTCCGCGCCGTCGCCGCATTGGTGATCACGGTGAGCGGAGTCTTGAGCGCATGGGCGAGGTTGCCGGCGTGGCGCCGCGCTTCCTCGGCCTGGGTCTCATTATGCTCGAGCAGGGCGTTGAGCTCCTCGGTCAGCGGCTCGATCTCGCGCGGGAACCGCCCCTCGACCCGCGCCTTGCTGCCCGATCGGACCGATGCGATCGCCTGGCGGACCCGGCGCAGCGGCCACAGGCCGTAGAAGGTCTGCAGCGCGCTCAGCACCAGCAGGCCGAGGCCGAGGATCAGGAAGGACCGGATCATCGTCTTGCGAAGCACCAGGATCTGCTGGTCCAGCCCCTCGCGGCTCTGCGCGGCCTGGAACCGCCAGCGCACCGGCGATCCCGGCAATTGCACGTCGCGCTCGACGATCCTCAATTTCTCGTTGGGAAATTCGTCGCTGTCGTAGGTATGGGCACGATAGTCGCTGTGATTGTCGCGGATCTTGAGCCGCCGGTCCCAGAGCGAGCGCGACGGAAATTCGAGGTCGGCCGGGTTGTGGCCCTTGGGCACGACGACCGCCTTGATCTGGAAATAGAGGCCCGAATAAGGCTCGAGGAAACCCTGGTCGGCCGGCGCCCGGTTGAGCAGGACCTCGCCGTCGGACCCGATCTCCGCCGCCGCGATCAATGCGGTCAGCACATTGTCGAGCTGGGCGTCGAAATTCTGGGTGATGACCGAGGTCATGAACCGGTCGAGCGCATAGCCGCCGCCGCCGAGCAGCACCGCGATCCAAAGCGCCGAGACGACGATCATCCGCCGCGTCAGCGAGCCGGTGCGGCCGGAGCGAAGGAACAGGCGGCGGAGTTTCATCAAGGCTTCACCCGATCGCACTGCCGCCTGTCATGCGTCACCCGGAACTTGTTTCAGGGTCCAGTTCTCCACCCGCGAGGGGGTTCGACCCTGGATGCTGAAACACGTTCAGCATGACGAGATGGGGACGGTCACGCCGTCAACCCCGCGGCTCTTCCAGCGAGTAGCCGAGGCCGCGGATGGTGGTGATCACGTCGGGGCCGAGCTTCTTTCGGATGCGGGTGACGAACACTTCGATCGTGTTCGAATCGCGGTCGAAATCCTGGTCGTAGATATGCTCGATCAGCTCGGTGCGCGAGACCACCTTGCCCTTGTGGTGCATCAGATAGGACAGCAATTTATATTCCTGCGCGGTGAGCTTGACCGGCTCTCCGTCGAGGGTGACCTTGCCCGATCTCGTGTCGAGCCGCACGTCGCCGGCGGTGAGCTCGGACGAGGCATTGCCCGACGCGCGGCGGATCAAGGCGCGAAGCCGGGCGATCAATTCCTCGGTCTGGAAGGGCTTGGCGAGATAGTCGTCGGCGCCGGCATCGAGCCCGGCGACCTTGTCCGACCAGCTGTCGCGCGCGGTGAGGACGAGCACGGGGACGACGATCCCCTCGCGGCGCCAGCGGTCGAGCACGGTCAGACCGTCGACTTCGGGCAGGCCGAGATCGAGGATGATCGCGTCATAGGCTTCGGTCGAGCCGAGATAGTGGCCGTCCTCGCCGTCGGTGGCGAGGTCGATCGCATAGCCCGCCCCCTCGAGGGTCGCGCGCAGCTGTCGCCCGAGATTCGGTTCGTCTTCGACGATCAGCACCCGCATGATCTTCCCCTGGATGGTTTCGGCGCGTCAACTGATGCCGGACTTAGGGTTTCATCGCAGGGCGCGCAAGCAAGCCGCCCGGAGACATTAGCGGCCGGACCGGGCGATGATCTCGCCGGTTCGAGCGTCGACATCGACCCAGACGACCTGCGGCCCCTTGATGAACTTCAGCCGATAGCGGCCCATTCCTGCGTCGAGCTCGGGCCCGAGATAGTCGTAGCCGCGCATCTGCGGGATGATCCGGCTCTCGATCACCCGCAACGGCACGAAGCGGCCGTCATGGGTGCCGCGAAACGCTTCGTCCTGCTCGCGGTCGCGCGGCCGGGCGTCTGCCGCCGGAGCGGTCGCAAGGAGGCCGATCAGGCCGGCAAGGATCAGGTTACGCATCACATTCATGTCCATTCCTGCGCTGCCATAGGGCCCGACCATTGAACAGCCCGTGAATGCGCCGCTCAGGCTCGGGACAGGGAGCGGGTCCGGGCACCGCGCGAATTGCACCGGCGGTCGGGATGCGCTTTGCACGCCCGGCCGGTCATGCTCTGGCCGGAACGCTTGTCCGCGCGGCGCATTGGCGTTGCGACCGACGGCATGAAATGGGGGCTCGATGCGCTTATCCTCGACACTGGCGGCTTTCTGCCTATTCGCCGCGATCGCCGGATGCGCCGCTCCGACACCGCCGCCCCCGCCGCCGAGGCCGGCACCGCGGCCGCCCGCGCCGCCGCCTCCGCCGCCGTCCCCACAGCCTGTCGACTGGCGGTACGTGCCGCTCACCCCGGGCGACTGGCGCTACCAGCAGGATTCGGGCGGAAGCGAGGCAGTCTTCGCCGCGGCCGGTGCCGGTATCTTCTCGGTCCGTTGCGAGCGCTCGGGCCGCAGCATCGTGCTGACCCGCTTCGCCGGCGGAGGGAGTCGGCTGCGCCTCACCACCACCTACGGGACCCGAGCGCTGACCGGCCGGGCCGAGGGCGCAGGCGTGGCGGCGACGGTGGCGGCGAGCGACTCCCTGCTCGACGCGATCGCCTTCAGCCGAGGCCGATTCACCGTCGAGAGCGAGAGCGGCGCGATGCTGGTTCTGCCGTCCTGGCCCGAACCGGCACGGGTGGTCGAGGATTGCCGCGGCCAAGGGTGAGACTGGGAAGTGCGCGCCGGGTCGCGGAGGCTGGCCTGCGGCGGGCGAAGCGAAAAGACTAACGCAAAAAAAGATCAAAACAAGTCTTGTGTGGCGATTCGCGATGATTCATCCTCCACCTGCATTCAACAAGCGAAAGGAGGTGATCCGATGTCTCATGGTTCAGCAGTGAGGTCGGTTCCGCTCGTTCGGGGGATGAAAGGCTAAGCCTTTCAGGGTCTTCCGGGCTGGAGCATCCGGCCGCTGACCATGTAAGGAGGGCCGTCGGACCATGTCCGGCGGCCCTTCGGTCGTTTGGCGTGCGATGCGAACGGGGATGGATGAGCGTCAAGGCCGCCGGATCGCTCCGCTTTTTTCGCGGGTACGGCCTTTTTTTGCGAAACGCGCTTTCGCTCGGCCTTGGGCCGTCATATCCTGCCATCGGCCGGAAGGTTTCGGGGATCGACCGAGAAGCTGCGGCGACGACCAAGAGAGGAACCGGGATGAGGGGAATCGGAACGGCGTTCGCACTGGCGCTCCTTGCGGCAACGGGTGCCGCGGC
>JAQGLD010000287.1 GCA_028293055.1 Alphaproteobacteria bacterium | reverse complement strand
AGGCGATGACGAAGCCGCCGTTGGGAAGCTCCGTCGCGACCGGATCGTATTCGGGGCCCTGGGTGCTCGTGTTTACCCGAAACTCGCCGCCGATCCTGCTGCCGTCCGCGGCGAAGAGTTGCGCCTTCACATCGTCGACGTCGGCGCCGACACCGCTCGCATCCGTCCAGGTGACGAGAAAACGGCCGGAGGGAAAGGTGGTCACATCCGGGTCGATCTGGTCTCCGGAGGTTGCGCTGTTCACGAGGAACTCGGCGCCGACTTTCAGGCCGTCGGGGCCAAAGATCTGGCCCTTGATCGCCCAACCGTCGGCATCCCCGTCGAGCCCGCTATTGTCCATCCAGACCGCGACGAAGCCGCCCCCGGGAAGCGCTTCGAGGGCTGGGAAATCGTGCTGACCCTCAGTCCTGGTGTTGACCACGAACTCATCGCCGACGCGTGAATATAATTGAACCACGAATTCGCTCCCTACAGGCCGAGGCCCAAGTGGCAGCGCGTCCGTAATCGCGAAGCACGCCAGCCGATTATCCGTGCAGGAAGTTCGCCTCGCGCGTCAGCGCGCGAGCAGGTTTGACCACGACCTACAGCCCTTGGCGGGATGAACAAAAGTTCATCGGAAAGTCAAGTAAAAGTAGCGATTTATCAATGTGCTACGAGCGGAATTGCGGCTGGGACCTTGCCAGGAGAAGCATGGTGGCGCCCACGAAGCCACCGGCCTCACCCTCCCAGGAACTGGTGCTGGATGAAGATCTTCACGCCCAGCCCGATCAGCACCGCCCCGCCGAGCAGCTCCGCGGGCTTGCCGAAGCGGGTGCCGGCGGCGCTGCCGAGCAGGACTCCGCCTGCCGAAACCAGGGCCGTCGTCGCACCGATCACGCCGCAGGCGAGCAGGATCGGGAGGCCGAGCATCGGCAGGGTCACTCCGGCGGCGGCTGCGTCGATGCTGGTCGCGATCGCAGCGACGAACAGATGCCAGCCGGCGATTGGCGGAGCGCATTCGCCGGGCTCTCGTGCCAGTCCCTCGCGGATCATGCGGGCGCCGAGGAACGAGAGCAGGATGAGGGCGATCCAGTGGTCGACCGCGTCGATCACCGAAGCGAAGGCGAGGCTCAGCGACCAGCCGATCAACGGCATGAGCCCCTGCGCCGCGCCGAAGACCAAACCGATCCGGATGGCGAGCGATCCCGGATTGCGCTGGACCGCGCCCTGGCAGACCGAAGCGGCGAAGGCGTCCATCGACAGAGCGAAGGCGAGGAGGAGGAGGCCGAGCATCAGCAGGCCTCCCGCCGGACTTCGCTCAGCGCGCGCGGATTGACCTCGACGGTGACATGGGCAAGCCGATCGAGATGGCGCAGCCTGGCCTTGTAGGCGGCCGGCGGCGCGGGGCGCGCGGCGACCAGAGCCAGGATCGCGGCGTAACGGCCGGGGCCGACCTGCCAGAGATGGAGATCGCAGAGTCTCGCATCGCCGTCGGCCTCGATCGCTTCGGTCATCGCATGAGCGAGCCCAGGGTCCGGCAGGCGGTCCAGCAGCACCCCGGAGGTATCGCGCATCAGCCCCCACGACCAGCGCGCGATGACGATCGCCCCGACGATGCCCATCGCCGGATCGAGCCAGACCCAGCCGAGATAGAGGCCGGCGACCAGAGCGAGGATCGCCAGCACCGAGGTGAGCGCATCGGCGAGGACATGAAAATATGCCGAGCGCAGATTGTTGTCGTGATGCGGATGGTCGGACGATGCGCCGTGGCGATCGTGATCGTGATCGTGATCGTGGTCATGGTCGTGGTCATGGTCATCGTCATGGCCGTGATCGCCGCCATGATGGTGGCCTGCACCGAGCAGCCAGGCGCTGACGAGATTGACCGCGAGGCCGAGTATCGCGACCGCGATCGCCTCGCCGAAGGCGACCGGCGCCGGCTCGTACAGGCGGAGCAGCGATTCGAACCCGATGGCGAGCGCGACCAAAGCGAGGGTGAGGGCCGACGCGAAGCCGGCGAGATCGCCGACCTTGCCGGTGCCGAAGGTGAAGGCGGGGTCGCTCGCGCGGCGCCGGGCGAAGGCATAAGCGGCAGCCGCGACCGCAAGCGCTCCGGCGTGGGTCGCCATGTGGATTCCGTCGGCGAGCAGGGCCATCGAGCCGAACAGCGAGCCGGCGACGACCTCGCCGACCATCATCACCGCCGTCAGCGCAACCACCCAGCGCGTCCGGCGCTCGTGCGCGTCGTGGCTCGAGCCGAGAAAGACATGGCCGTGGCGGAGGCCGGCAGGTTCTTGAGGGGACATTGACGCTCGCAACCGGGGCTGGGCGAGAAACCAACGGCTCGACGAAAATAGCGCTGCCCAGCCCCGCCGTGCGCGCCCGTCAAGCCATAGGTCTTGCCCGATCTCTCGATCCCCTGCGCCATGGCCGTACCGGCCAAGCATGTTGACGAAGGGTCCTCCGCGATGCGGAGGCGGCTACTCCCCTAGAGCAGGCGGACCCCATAACGGCGGACGGCAATCGTGGCAAGGGGAACACGGGGCCGGCCGAGATCGATTCGATTCTTCTCGAAATAAGCATTGACGAGCACAGTCATTTCGATAATGATCGAAGTGAGGTGTCGCCTATGGAAGCGGGACAAGCAATTTCGGCGCTGGGAGCGCTGGCGCAGGAGCATCGCCTGCAGACCTTCCGCCTCCTCGTCCAGGCGGGCGACGCAGGCATGCCGGCCGGCGCGATCGCCGGCGCGCTTGGAATTCCGGGTAGCTCATTGTCCTTTCATCTGGCCCAGCTCGCCGCCGCCGGCCTCGTCACCCAGGAGCGGCGACATCGGTCGCTCATCTATCGCGCCGACTATCCCGCGATGAATGCCCTGGTCGGCTATCTGATGGAGAATTGCTGCGCAGGCCAGGCGAAGTGCGGACCGGCCGCCTGCGCGCCCGCCGCGGCGGAAAAGGAGACACCATGAAGCGCCT
>JAQGLD010000276.1 GCA_028293055.1 Alphaproteobacteria bacterium | reverse complement strand
TCGGGGTCACCCACAAGGAGCGGCTCAAGGGCATGCGCGCCGATGTGCATGTCCTCACCCTCACCGCCACTCCGATCCCGCGAACCCTGCAGATGGCGATGTCGGGGCTTCGCGAGCACTCGGTAATCCAGACCCCCCCGGTCGACCGGCTCGCGGTGCTCACCTATGTGATGACGTGGGACACGGTGGTGTTGCGCGAGGCGCTGTTGCGCGAGCATTATCGCGGCGGCCAGACCTATTTCGTCGCTCCGCGGGTCGCGGATCTCCCCGACATCGAGCAGTTCCTCCGCGACGAGGTGCCGGAGATCAACTCGGTCACCGCGCATGGCCAGATGGCGCCGACCGAGGTCGAGGAGAAGATGTCGGCCTTCTACGATCGCCGCTACGATGTCCTGCTCTCGACCACGATCGTCGAGAGCGGGCTCGACATCCCCTCGGCCAACACCCTGATCATCCACCGTGCCGATCGATTCGGCCTCGCCCAGCTCTACCAGCTGCGCGGTCGGGTCGGACGCTCGAAGACCCGGGCCTATGCCTATTTCACCACCCGCGAGAACAGGATGGTGACCGAGGCGGCGGACAAGCGGCTGCAGGTGCTCGCCAATCTCGACAGCCTCGGCGCCGGATTCCAGCTGGCCAGCCACGACCTTGACATCCGCGGCGCCGGCAATCTGCTCGGCGACGAGCAATCGGGCCACATCCGCGAGGTCGGCTTCGAGCTTTACCAGTCGATGCTCGAGGAAGCGATCCTCGAGGCCAAATCGGGCGGGATGCTGAAGGTCCCGGGCGAATTCTCGCCCCAGATCACTGTCGACGCTCCGATCCTGATCTCCGAGCAATATGTCCCCGATCTCGACCTTCGCATGGGCCTCTATCGCCGGATGAACGAGTTCGAGAAGCCCGAGGAACTGGAGGGTTTCGCCGCAGAGCTGATCGACCGGTTCGGCAAGCTGCCGAGCGAGACCGACAATTTGCTCAAGGTGATCGAGATCAAACTCAATTGCCGCCAGGCGATGGTTGCCAAGCTCGATGTCGGAGCCAAGGGCGCCCTCGTCCACTTCCACGACGACAGCTTCCCCGACCTTCCCGGCCTGCTGGCCTATGTCCAGCGGCTCAAGGGCACCGCCCGCCTGCGCCCCGACAGCAAGCTGGTGATCAGCCGGGAATGGCCCGATCCGGCGAGCCGGATCAACGGCGCGCTCCAGCTTTCGCGTGGACTGGCGAAGATATTGGGTTGATCGTGCCCGCGTCGGGGCAGGAACTTGCCTCGCCCTCGCCCCAGGTCGTCGCAACCCTATTGTCTATCCCGGCACTTAACTATTCATCCGTCGTTGATGCGGAGGATATGGACCGCATCACGGGCATCGACCGGACCGCCGGAGGGCTCCTTCATCGGCAAGGAGACGACAGATGCAAACACTGACTCCCGAATCGAAGCCCGCAGCGGCTTTCCCCTTCCCTACCGAACCCGTCGAAGCCGCGTTGCTGACGATTCCAGGCCTCGACGATAGCGGGCCGCGGCATTGGCAGACCCATTGGGAGCGGCTCGCGCATTGCCGCCGCGCCGATCTTGGCGACTGGGCGCAGCCAAGGCTCGACGAGTGGGTGCCCGCGCTCGACCGGGCCATTCGCGAGCATCCCCGGCCGATCGTCCTCGTCGCCCACAGCCTGGGCTGCATCGCCGCCGTGTGGTGGGTGCGGCTGTGCTGGAGCGAGGCATTCCGGGAGAAGGTGCGCGGCGCCCTACTCGTCGCTCCTGCCGACGTCGAAGCGATCGACGCCAATCCACGAATACGCGACTTCCGCCCGATCCCGGCTTTCTCCTTGCCGTTCCGAACCATTCTCGTCGCAAGCCGCGACGACCCGCATGCCGGCTTCGAACGTTCGCGGGCGATGGCGGACGCTTGGGGCAGCGAGCTGGTCGACCTCGGCTGCGCCGGTCATATCAATGCGGATTCGGCGCTCCACGAATGGCCGCGCGGCTTGCGGCTGGCGGCCGAGATTGGCGGCAACAATGCCAATTTGCTGGTCGCGGAGCTAAGCCTGCGCTCGGCCCTCGCCTGAGCCCCACGTCTCGACCAGGGCCTTCAGCCGCTCGGAATCGAGCGGGGGAGCGCAGAGAAAGCCCTGGTAGAGCGTGCAGCCCTCGCGGGCGAGCAAAGCGAGCTGCTCCTCGGTCTCGACCCCCTCGGCGATCACTTCGAGGCCGAGCGAGCGGGCCATGTCGATGACGCTGCGCACCACGACCTGGTCGCGCACCGATCCTCCGATATCGTCGGACAGTTTCTTGTCGATCTTGAGATAGTCGAGGGGCAGCGCCTTGAGATAGGCGAGGCTCGAATAGCCGGTGCCGAAATCGTCGATGGCCACCCTGAGCCCGCCCTGGCGAAGCCGGGCGAGGAGGGTGGCTGCTGCGGCCAGGTCGTCGATCAGTCCGCTCTCGGTCACCTCGACGGTGAGCCGGGCGGCCTTAAATCCGCTTTCCGCCAAGCGCGCCAGAAACTGTTCGGCGAAGCCGGGGCGGGCGATGTCCGCAGAGGTGATGTTGACCGAGAGGCGCAGATGAGCGAGCGAATCCGGCCAGGCGGCGGCGATTGCGATCGCCTTGTGCTGCACATGGTCGGAAAGCTGGTCGAGATAGTCGGACCGCTCCGCCACATTGAACAGTGTCGCCGCCCCGAGCTCGCCGAGTCGCGGGTGGAGCCAGCGGGCGAGCGCTTCGACCCCGACGATATCGTCCCTGGCGATCGCGACCTGCGGCTGGA